>SKVI01000250.1 GCA_007129525.1 Gemmatimonadota bacterium
AGCTCTGCCCGTAGGCGCGGTTCAGGAGCGTCGGCGTCGTACGGCTCCCCGTCCGCCGATCCACCCCGGGAGAGAAGCGGAGGGTGTCGCTGAACCCCAGCTCCGGTCGGTGGCAGGAGGCGCAGGCCACGGTGCCGTCCCGGGAGAGGCCCGGGTCGAAGAAGAGGCGCCTTCCCAGCTCGGCCGTCTCCCGGGTGATGGGGTTGTCGTCAGGGATGGGCCGGTAGAGCTCGAGGCCCAGTGGGGGCGCGGGCAGGAACGACTCGGGTGGGGGCTCCACCGGCTGGACCGCCGGAGCCCCACATCCCGCTCCCGCCCCCATCAGGACCAGGATGAGGGCCAGCGCCCGGGCCCCGAGCCGGGGACCATGGACCGGAGCCCGGGGGTCGGACCAGCTGGGGGAAGTCATCCAAGCCCTCCGGTGTGTGCCGCCACGGGCTCCGGAGCCCTCACCGGGTCCCATCCGCGGTGCGCTCCACCACGGGCCCAATGTTCTCCATCACCCAGAGCTCCCACGTGGGACTTCCGGCCTGGAAGGCGATCCGACGGCCGTCGGGATGGGGAGCGAGCTGTCTCGTGGCCGGAGGCAGAAGGGCCACCTGGCGGGGACCGTCGAGCTCCGTGTCGCGGAGCGCGATCCGCCACACGGGCACGTCTTCCCCGGGCTCGGGAGGGGGGGTGTAAAGGAGGGCCGAGCCCTCGGCCGTCCATGTGAGGTTTCTCACGACCTCGAGCTCTTCCTGTTCGTCGAGCACCACCCGGCCCTCCCCGTCCTTGAGGGAATGGACCCGGATGGTCGGCGCCTCCCAGGCGTCGTCCAGCAGGACGATGGCCACCTTCTCACCGTCCGGGGACGGCACCACCTGGCCGGGGCCCACGAGCTGCCCTTCGAATTCGAAGACGACGCGCTCGTCTCCCTCCTGCAAATTGATGAGCAGAAGCCGGCCGCCGCGTCCAGGGGAGTCCGAGGCGTCGTCCGTCCTCCATGCCACCACGTGTTCACCGTCCGGGTGGACGACGAAGTCGGCCAAGTCGAACACGCCGTCCATGGGGAAGCGCTCCACTTCGCCCGTGTGCACGTCCACACGGAGGAGGGACCGGCCCGCCCGATCGTATTGCACCCTCAGGAGCAGCCATCGCCCATCCGCGGACCACCCCTGCAGGTTCTCCCCCTGACTCCGGGCCGGCAGGGGGATCCTCTGGACGTCACCGGTATCCAGGGCGCGGATCATCAGGACCCGGTCCGAAAGCACCCCCCCTCCCCAGGGGGTCCGCTCCGCCAGGTAGGCCAGCCTTTGGCCGTCAGGGGACCACACGGGGTTATGCGTGCCGGCGATCTCTCTGGGGACCGCTACGGCGGGAGGTACCACCACCCGGCCCGCGTCCAGGTCCAGGGTGGCCACGTGCACGTCCGGGGTGCCGCTGATGAGGTTGTAGTAGAAGCGCCCGTCCTCGTCGAAACCCAGGCCACGGGCCCTCCAGACATCGGGCTTCACCAGCTCGGGATCCCGCGCGACCCGCGCACCCTCCACCGGAACCCGCCAGATCCCCCTCGTCTCGCCTCGGTCGCTCAGGAAGAGGATGTGTCCGTCGGGCGCCCACCCGAGGAAGTAATCGTCCCAGGGCCCGGACGCGACCGGACCGCCTCGATCTCCCTCACGGGCCAGCACGTGGATCTCCCGCACTCCGGCTTCCGGATCCGGCGCGAAGTCGAAGGCCACGTATTCGCCGTCCGGCGAAAAGCCCCCGTTCTGGGGAGCACTCCATCCCAGGGATCTCAGCAACCGGGGCTCACCCCCGTCCGCCGGAACGATCAGGAGCTCGTGAGTGCCGTCTTCGGCATGATGGCTGACGAGGAGAAACTCGCCGTCGGGCGACCAGTCCAGGGGCATGGGCCAGCCACCCGAAGGAACGTAGAAGGGCTCGACCTCCGGCTCCTCCCCGTCCAGGCTCGCCACCCGGAGGGTGGCCCGATCGTAGCCGGACTCGTACCAGGTGAAGACCACCTGGGCCCCGTCCGGCGAGATCAGCCCGCTCATGCCGAACTCGAACCGAGGTCCCCACGGATCCTCCACCCGGGTGAGGTTCTGGATCTCTCCACCCTCCAGGTCGCGGATCGTGATGTCGCCCGTATCCCAGTCCGTTCCCACCGCCCATCGTCCGTCGGAGGAAACGTGGTCCATCCCCACCGGATCCCCCGTCAGGTCCAGGAGCCTCCGTGTCTCGGCGGTGACGCTGTCTTTGGCCACCACGCCGGCCAGGGCATCCGAGGGGCCACCGGCACGGAGGGCCAGCCGCTCCCCGGCCGGGATGTCCCGGGGGAAACCATCGCAGCCAGCCAGGATCAAAGCGGATAGAAGGAAGGTGATCAGGGCTTTCATGGGACCGACTCCTGGGGTGAAGGGAACGCGCAGGGTGTCTAGCGCCGTGTCCGTCGCGTCACTCCATCCTCATCGCCATATCCGTGCCGCAAGCGAGCACCCCGCCTCCAATCGCCGTCGTTCCTCGATCCTTGGCCGATCGCGGCTCGGTTCTCCTGGACCGCGGCTCCCCCGAACCGTCCCGAAACGGGTCGCCCGTACCGTCCCGGATCGCTACGCTCAGCGTCCGGACCTTGAACCCGGAGGTGGTGATGGTCTTCATGATGACCAGTAGATGTGACGGGTTATGTTCGGTGAACCCCGGACTCCAGTCATGACCTGGAGGTGGGATCGGCTCGCGCCAGCGTGACCGTGACCACCGTCCCCCGGCCGGGCTCGCTCTCGATCTCCAGGTCGCCCCCGTGGGCCCGGGCAATCCGCCGGGCGATGGGAAGCCCGAGTCCCGTACCTTCGGGGCGCGTGGAGAAGAAGGGCTCGAGCACCCGGTCCCGGATCTCGGGGGGAATGCCCGGGCCGTCGTCCCAGATGGACACCCGGACCTCCTCACCCCTCTCCTCCACCCTCGCCCCGGCCCGTCCGCCCACGTCCAGTGCCTCGGCGGCGTTCAGCAGAAGGTTCAGGAAGAGCTGCTTCAGGGTGGCAGGATCCCCCACCACGTGGATCCCCCTTCCCGGGTCGGATCCCACCTCGAGCTCCGCCTCCGCCTCCCGGAACGCGGGGGCTGCAGCATGCAGAGCCGCTCCCAGGGGCTCCGCCAGCTCCAGGACGTCGGCCCTCACCCGATCGGCTCGGGCCATCTGAAGGGCCTCGTTCACCGAGCCGTCCAGCCGCTCGATCTCGTAAAGGGCCCGCCGAATCAGCGCCCGGGCGTCCTCCTCGCCCTCCCCCAGGCGCCGCTCGGCGCGCTGAAGATCCAGGCGGATGGCGCTGAGGGGATTCCGCACCTCGTGGGCCAGGGAGGCGGCCATCTCGCCCATGGCTGCCAGGGCCTCCTGCTGGGAGAGGCGGTCCAGGGTCCGGCGCAGGCTCGCGGTCATGGCGTTGAAGGTCCGGGCTACCCGGAAGACTTCGTCGGGGCCTTCCTCGGGCACGTGCCGCTCCAGCCGTCCGGCGCTCACGTGGTCGGCCCCTTCCGCCAGGGCCGCGAGGGGACGGGTCAAGCGCCGGCTGACCAGCCCCACCAGGAGGAAGGCAAGGACGGCCACCACCATCAGGGCCAGGAGCCCCTGTCGCGCGGCCCGCTCGAAGGGTTGGGAGAACGCATCCAGGGGCGCGGCCAGCGCCAGTACGAGGGGCGGCTCGTAGAGACGGTGGCGGGCCACCACCCACGCTTCGCCCTGCCAGTCGAAGCGCGCTCGGTGGAAGGTCTCCGGCTCCATCGGTAGGGGCAGCAGAGACGCCCCGTCGTCGGGGTCGAAGAGGGCGAAGACGGCGCCGCCCACTCCGGGCACGAACACCGCCCCTGGAATAACCCTCGCCGCGGGGATCCAGGCCTCGAGGGTGCCCAGGCGCTCGCCCGCCATGGGTGCGTACACGGGGAACCGGACCGAGAGGAGGGCCGACTCCAGCGGTGGTCGGGCTCCGGCACCGCCGGGGGGCTCACGCTCCAGCTCGAGCCGGACCTCCCCCCGGGGGTCCCGGACGACGGCCCGCTCCACCACACCGTCCAGCGCCCTCCAGAGTTCTTCCAGCTCAGTGGGGAGGGTATGGAGGGAGACGACAGTTGTCTCAGCCGACCCCTCGCTTCCGTTCTCCACCGTTCCCGCTTCCGTCGCGTCCTCTCGGAGCAGCTCCCGGACCGCCGGAGCCTCCGCCAGCCGTAGAATCCGTCCCCTCTCCTGTCCCCAGTGGATCCCCGCCTCCAGTGCGAGCTCCGACAGGGTCTCCTGGAGCCGCTCCCGCACCAGAACCTCAGCGGAACGCTGGGTGCTCTGCACGAGCCAGAGCCCCACCAGGGCCAGGGGTCCGATGGCACCCACAAGGACCGCCACCAGGAAACCGGTGCGGAGGCGGGGACGGCCCGTCCCTTCCCCTCCGACCGGATCTGGAGCCCGGTGGCGGTCACCGAGCTGCCGGCTGCCCTCAGTCGAGCCCATACTTATCCATCATCCTGTAGAGGCGAGACTTGGAGATTCCCAGGAGCTCCGCCGCCCGGGTTCGATTTCCCTCCGTCGAGGCCAGGGCCCGCTCCACGTGGCGCCGCTCCATCTCCCGAAGAGAGCGGAGCTCCCCATCTTCTTCTTGCGCCGCCGCGGTCCCTTCCCCCCTCCCTGTCAGCCCCAGGTGTTCGGGCCGGATCACTCCTCCGGTGGCTACGACCACGGCGCGACGGATGCTGTTCTCCAATTCCCGGACGTTCCCGGGCCAGTCGTGCTCCAGGAGCGCGTTCAGGGTCTCCCGGGGAAGGGTCGCCTCCTCCCGGTCCAGCTCGGCGCAGCCCCGGCCCACGAAGTGGTGGACCAGAAGAGGGATGTCCGAGATGCGGTCCCGGAGGGCGGGTATGGAGATCTCCACCACCCGGAGTCGGTAGTAGAGGTCCTCCCGGAAGGACCCGTCCTTCACCATCTCCTCCAGGTCCCGATGCGTGGCAGCGACGATCCGGGCCTCGGTGCGCTGGGACTCGTCCGAGCCCACGGGATAGAACTCTCCGCTCTCCAGCACCCGGAGAATCTTCGCCTGGAAACCGGGCGAGGTGTCCCCGATCTCGTCCAGAAAGACGGTTCCCCGTCCCGCGGCGGCGAAGCGCCCGGCCCGGTCCGACACCGCCCCGGTGAAAGCCCCCTTCAAGTGGCCGAAGAGCTCCGCCTCGAGGAGGGTCTCGGGAAGGGCGGCGCAGTTCACTGGCACGAACGGCTCGTCGGCGAAGGGCGAGGTGAAGTGGATGGCCCGGGCCACCCGCTCCTTGCCCGTCCCCGTCTCTCCCCGGACAAGGACCGGCACCCGGCCCGCCGCGGCCCGCCCCACCAGCTTGTAGACCTCGATCATGGAGGGATGGCGTCCCACGAGCTGTGTCGTGACCTCGCCGGTCGCTACGCCCTCCGCGTCTTCCTCTCCACCGGCCGGCGCAGGCTCCCGGGCTTCCCGGTCCTGAAAGACCCGATCCAGGACATCCAAGAGCCGGGAGATCTCCAGAGGCTTCACGAGGAAGTCGAAGGCCCCCTCCTTCATGGCCTCGGCCACCGTGGGCATGTCGTCGTAGGCCGTCATGAGGAGGACGTCCACGCCGGGGGCCCGCTCCCTTACGACTCGGAGCAGCTCGAGGCCCGACATGCCGGGCATCCGGACGTCGGAGAGGAGGACGTCCGGGTCCTTCCCGGCCAGCAGGGAGAGAGCCTGCTCCGCCGTCTCGGAGGCCGACGTCTCGAACCCGGCCTCCTCGAGGGCCTCCACCACGGAGCGTCGGACGGAGGGATCGTCCTCGGCGATAAGGATTCTGCGGGTCATGGCCACCTCCCGAGTTCGGTGCGGGTACCCCCGCTCGGGCCCGGACGGAGCAACCGTCCCTTTCGCCATGAACATAGGGCGACCCGGTCCCCGGAGGAAAGCCGGTATCCACCATACGAAAGGCCCGCCGGCGCCGGGGATGAAGGGGTTGCGGTTCCGGCCTGGAGCGGTGGGCCCAGGCGAGGGCCAGATGTCAGTGGGCCTCGTGAAGGCTCGGGCCGACCCGCCGCGACACTCAGAGGGACTTCAGGAACGCCACCAGGAGGCGGAGCTCTTCGGGGGTGAGGCCCAGGGGCCGGATGTCGGGGCTCCGGTTCGGGTGGGGACCGCCCCCCTCGTTGTAGAACTCCACCGCTTCTTCCAGCGTGGCCA
>SKVI01000382.1 GCA_007129525.1 Gemmatimonadota bacterium
CCGGAGTCGTTGTGGGTCCAGAAGAAGCTGGACCCCGGGACGTCATCGGGACCCAGGACTCCGGGTGCTACACCGCTGCTTTCCGGCACCTCGGGCGGAAGGGAGACCATGGGACCGGCCAAGCGACACGGACCGCCTCCGGGCAGGAAGGTGGTCCCGCACGCGGTCACCACCATCAACGCCGCCGCCACCGGAAGACAGGTGGTCACATGGGGGCGACGACCCACGGGTCGGCTTCCCGGTCAGTGTCCCGGGTCTCGGGCTTCGGCCACCAAATCCCTGAGGACCTCCTGGAACGCATCCAGGGGAGGAGCGCCCTGGACCGGATGCCCCTGGACCACGAAGGTGGGAGTTCCGGTCACGCCCACGGCCCGGGCGACCCGGGTGCCCTCGTCCACCCGTTCGCGGGCAGCTTCGCTCTCGTTCAGGCAGACCTGGAAGGCATCCACATCCAGCCCGGCCTCCCGGGCTTCGGCCACGAAGAGTTCCTCGGGGTCGTCACTCTCCATCCATGTTTCTCGGAGTTCGAAGAGACGAGACCTCATGGCGGGAAAGTCCCCCTGCTGGCCGGCGCACTCCCCGGCAATGGCCGCCTCCCGGGAGTTCGGAAAGCCCGCCAGGCTGATGGGAATGTATTTCCACGCCACGTCCCCGGCCGCGATGAACTCCTCGTAGAGCGCCGGATACGAGTCCATGTGGAAGTTGGCACAGTGAACGCAGCCGAAGTCGCTGAACTCGATGACGTGGACGACGGCCTCCTCCGTGTCCCCGTCATCGAAGCCCATGAGCGAGAGGTCGAAGCGCTCCTGGGCCTGGCCGGTATCGGCCGGCGCCGCCTCGGGCGCCGCCTGGACCTCCGAGGACGGTTCCTGGGAAGCGGAGTCGTTCGCCCCTGGCACGGTGTCATCCCCGCATCCTGCCAGGCTCAGCAGGACGATGGATGTGCAGAGGCTCAGTACAGAGTGTATGGAATACATTGATGTCGGGTCAGAGGGTGAACTCACGAAAGAGACGTTTTTCCGAATCCTGGCCCAGAAACGCACTCAATTCCAGGTGCGGTTCCAGGCCACTTCCCCGGAGCTTCTGCCTGAAGAGCTGGTCGAGCTGGAAGACCCCGGCCGAGTTGTTGATCTCGATGGAGATGCGAACCGGCTTCTCCTCTCCGGCCTCCAGGTGCACCTGCTCCACCGCTGCGGCGGAGATGGAGTGAATGCTCATGGACCCGGTTTCGAAGGGAATGCGTGAGCGACCCTTGGCCATGTCCAGGGCATCGGCCACGCGCACGACACCGGCCTCCAGGGTGAGGGGCGTTCCTCCGGTACGATGCCCGATGATCGCGTGAAGCACCTCGCTCTTGAGGATCGCCATCACCCGGGGTGGATAGAGGTCGTCCGGCAGGCTCTTCAGGAAATCCCGGGCCATGAACAGGGAATACTCCTCATGGTTGGTCCGGTGGATGGACATGCCCACGTCGTGGAGAAGTGAGGCCAGGGCCACCACGACCTCCGCGTCGTCCGGGTCCAGCCCGTAGTGGGTGCAGACCGCGGGCTGTACGCCACCGTCCATCAGGAGCCGGATGAGCCGCACGGCGATGTTCATCACGATCTTGACGTGCACCGGGCCGTGATCGGTCATTCCGAGGCGCTCGATGGCGTTCACGTTCGAGCTGACCCAGGCCGCGTAGAGCTCGTCGTTTCCGTTTGCCCACTCCATGACCGTTCGAAGGCGGGGGTTGTGACGGTTCGGGACGTGCATTTCCACCCGACGGGCAAAACGTTCCTCGACACTCCGGGGCTGCTGATCCGGGATTCCTTCCTCTTCCGGGGTGACGGTCTGCTGGGACTTCACGGGAGATTCCTTGGGGGTTCTTTGGAGTGGATGAAGGGCGCGCGAGCAGTCGATGGACCGTGGAGAAGAGCTGTCCGCCGGCCGGCGACCGGCTGTCCGCAGGCCGAGCACCGGCTGTTCGCAGGCCGATGACCGGTTGCCTGCCGGTTGTCCGCAGGCTGGCGACCGGTTGGCCGCCGGCTGACGAGCGGCTGGCCACCGCCACCGACTGGCCCCCGGCTGGTCACCCCCGGGGCGGTTCCGGGCCGGGGGACGTCGGGCCGTGAGCCGACGTCAGCGATCCAGCATACGACTCAGCACAAAGCCCAGGGCCAGCCCCACCAGGATCCCTCCCAGGCCCACCAGCGACGGGACTTCCGTCGCCGAGCCTCGGTGCACGGGAACCTGCGGCCGGACGGACTCCTGTTCCTCGAGGGGCGGGGCCTCGCCCAGTTTGTCCAGATCCCCCTCCCACCCGCACTGAAGGCAGCTCACCTGGCCGCGGTCTCTGGCCGTGCGATTTTGAAAGGCCGGAGGAGTGCCGCCACATTTCGGGCACGAGCCCTCCACGGGGAGAGGTCTCAGCACGTCGTACAGTCGGCCCTTCGAGATCCCCAACCCTTCCGCGATCCCGTTCACGCTCTCGTCGGACTCCCAATACCTCTTGCTGGCCTTTCGAGCCAGCTTCGTTTCGGAGTCGGTCACGCGGCCCCCCTTGCGAATGCTTACAGAGAGATAGATGTGGGTAGGTCCGGTGTTGCGCGGGCCGTTCCCGGGATATCGCCTACCCACCAGGGACGTGGGCGATCCACGTCGAGGCGCAGCCGACCATGCCGCCAGGCCCTCGGCCTTGACCCCTTCCCGAACCCAGATGAAGATAGCAGGCGGAAGATGGACCGGGGAGATGGCACCGGCGGTGTTGTCCTCCGCCGCCGCTTCGGTCCACCCCCGCGCTCCGACCCCAGAGCAACGAACGCGGGACCTCAAAGAGACCAACGCCGCCCCTCGGTCCGACGAACGCCGGACCCCAAAGGGACGAACGCGGGACCGCAAGCCGACGGACGCCGGACCCGATGCCGAAGGGCCCCGCACCCCAACCCGACGAACCACGGAGCTTCCACATGCACATTCCGGTCTCTCACGGCCAACTGGAGGCCAATCTCCGCGAAGCTGCGTCCGAGGCCCGCGGGGCGGCGGTGGTCTGCCATCCGCATCCCCTCCATGGAGGGACCATGCACAGCAAGGCCGTCTTTCGAAGTGCGCAGGCCCTCAGCGACGTCGGGTTCCACACCCTGCGCTTCAATTTTCGCGGCGTTGGGACCAGCACCGGATCCTACGGCGAGGGTGTCGACGAGCAGGAGGACGTGCGCGCCGCCCTGGACTGGCTTGAGGACGCCTATCCGGAGCTTCCACTCCTGGCAGGCGGCTTTTCGTTCGGTTCGCGGGTGGCCCTCCGGGTTGGGGTAGAGGAAGAACGTGTGAGAGCGCTCCTGGGGCTCGGCCTGGCCGTGAGCCTCTTCGATTACGACTTCCTGGATGGCATCACGAAGCCCACGCTCATCGTGCAGGGGGAAGAGGACGAATTCGGCGGAGGTCCGGAAGTGGCGGCCGCCCTGTCCGAGTTGGAGGGCGACCTCACCCTGCACCGGATCGCCGGCTCCGGGCACTTCTTCGACGGACACTTCGAGGAACTCCAGGATCTCATCAGGGACTACTTCAGCACCGGACCCGGGGCCGTCCCCTTCGTGCCGTGACCGCTCCGTACCGTGACCTCCGTGACGCGATCGTTTCGCGCCGTGACCGCCGTTTCGTAACCGTCCCGCGCCGTAACGGTCCCGCGCCGTGACCGCCATCGATACCCCGATCCTCCAGCGTCGGACGTTCCAGTAGCCGGGCGCGCCCGCACCCAGGACCGAGAACCCATGAAGATCTACACCAGGACCGGTGATGCCGGTGACACCGCGCTTTTCGGCGGTGGACGGGTCCCGAAGGACCACCCCCGAGTTCGAGCCTACGGCAGTGTCGACGAGCTGAACTCCTTCCTCGGACGCGCCCTCACCCTGATGCAGGTGCCGGAGAGCCGCGACCGCATTTCCCTGGTCCAGCACGACCTCTTCACCCTGGGGTCGCACCTGGCGACCCCACCGGCCCGGGAGGGTCGAACCCGGCCGGACCTTCCACCGCTGCCCGGGACCCGCCCCTCCGAGATGGAGGCGTGGATGGACGAGGCGGAGAAGGAATTGCCGCCGCTGAAGGTCTTCATTCTGCCGGGCGGTGTCCCGTCTGCCAGCGAGTTGCACGTCTGTCGGACCATATGCCGACGTTGCGAACGCAGCGTGGTGGCACTGGAGGAAGAGACCAAGGAGATCCAGCTTACGATCCAGTATCTCAACCGCTTGTCAGACTTGCTCTTCGTCCTTGCGCGGTTGGAAAACCACCGGGCTGGGGCGAAGGACGTGAGCTGGCAGAAGGAGCCATGATGGAGGAACATCCCTATACTCTGACCACACCCGACGGCGAACAGATCCGCGGCGAGGTACGCATGGCCCAGCCGGGAGAGGGCCGCGGACCGGCGAGCCGTTCCGACGAGGGTGACGGACCAACCAGCCGTTCCGACGAGGAGCCGGCGCAGGTGCGACCATCCCGGAGCGCCGTGGTCATCCTGCATGGCTTCAAGGGGTTCCGGCGTTGGGGGTTCTTTCCGCATCTGGCTCGAAGCCTGGCGGACGCGGGTCACGCGACCGTCACCTTCGACTTCTCCCGGAATGGAGTTGGACCCGGGGGCGAGGAGTTCGACGAACTGGACGCGTTCGCAAAGAACACCTTCACCCGTGAACTGGATGAGGTGGCGCAGGTGGTGGACGCACTGCAGACCGGCCGGCTGCCGGCTCCGGTCCCGGACCGGATCGCACTGTTGGGTCACTCCCGGGGCGGTGGAACGGCCATCCTGGCCGCACGAGAGCTGAATGACACCATTGACGCCCTCGTCACCTGGGCCGCGGTGGCCAGCTTCGATCGGTGGGGCGACGAGGTGAAGGAGGAATGGCGACGGACGGGTCGCATCCACGTTGCCAACGCCCGCACCGGCCAGGAGATGCCGCTGGACATCGGTCTGCTGGAGGACCTCGAGCAGAACCGCTCTCGACTGGACATCCTGGCCGCGGCCCAGCAGGTCGAGGCGCCCTGGAGCATCATCCACGGCACGCGTGACGAATCCGTCCCGGCAGACGAGGCCCGGAAGCTCCAAGCCGCATCCGCCACCTCCACTCGACTCGAACTCATCCCCGATGCCGGTCACACCTTCGGAGCCGGCCATCCGTTCGAGGCCGAGCCTTCGGACCTGAGCGTCGCCATTGAACGGACTCGAGCACACCTGGAGAAGGCGTGGTCCGGGATCCATTGAGCCGCCGGCCGGGTTCCGGAGGTTCGGGGGAGCAAACCGGTCCCAGGGAGCGGACCGGTCCAGGAGATCGGGCCAGTTCAGGAGAGCAGACCAGTCCACAGGAGCGGGCCAGTCGAATGCTCGCCCGCATCGAGAGGGAAGTGCACCGCGCCCCCGGCGAGCCGGATCTGGGAGCCAAGGCCCGGCAGGTGGTCATCGACATGGCGGAGGCGGTCCTCCTGTTCAGGGCATCGAGGCTGGACGACGCCCATGACCATCGGCTCCTCCACCCCGCCCGGACGTTGATCCTCCTCCTGGAAGCGGGAGGGGCCGATCCCGAATCGCTCTCGGCGGCTCCCATGCTCGAGTCACGCTTTCCGGATCTCGTTCCCCCCAGGGCTCACTGGCCGCATGCCTCGGGCTCCGGCCAGTCACCGGTCCTCGAACTCCTCGGGCAGATCCCGCGACCAGGCCGGTGGCCCGAAACCGCGGAGGGCCACCAGCGCGGGAAAGTCGCCGATCACGCCGACCGGCAGGAGCTGAGTCAAGAGCTTGGAGCCGAGCTGCGAGGAGCGGGGCCGCAGGTCTCGGACGACTCCAGCCTCCTGGAACACCTGGTGGCTCTCCAGCCCGAACACCTGCGGCTCGCCCTGTGCGAAATGCTGGATCAACTCCGGCACCTGCACGTGGAGCCAGGCCGACCCGCGCTCGCCCGGGGAGTGGAGTTGGCACGCAACGTCTACACCCCTCTTGCCATCCGGCTGGCCAAACGAGGGAAGGGAGACCCTGGTGCCGCACGCCTGGCGCGCCGATTTCATCAATGGCAGGACCGTCTGGGTCGCGTGACCGGGACTTAGAACGGGCCACCTCAGGGATCCCCCCCTTGCGATCACCCTCTCCAACCCCCTCTGCTCTGTCAGCGGGAAGTGTGGGTGGATTGGA
>SKVI01000185.1 GCA_007129525.1 Gemmatimonadota bacterium
TCCACCTGGTAGTCGGCATAGGGCCAGTTGCCGTCCTCCACCGCCCAGTGGAGCTCCCGGTAGCGGTGCGCCACCTCGAACATGGTGGCGCTGAAGCCGGCGAACTGGTCGCCCACCTGCTGGAACCGCTCGTCCACGTCACCCGTGATCCATGCAGCCCCTCCCTCGCCCTGACCCTCCAGGGTCTCGGGGCTGGGAGGCGGCTCGCAGCCCGCGAGGGCCAGGAGGAGGAGAGCGAAGAGGGAAGGAAGGCTCGGTGTCGAATGAGGCATGGGACCGGGGAGTTGGGGTGAGGGTCGAGGGCGGATGCGGGGTCGCGGAGAGTCCGCCGGCGCGGCGAGCCTGGTCCTGCCTAAAGGTTCAGCTCGCCCTTCTCCACGATCCGGACGCCCTGCTCCTCGAGCCCGGCGCGCAGTTCGTCGTCACCGGAGGGATCCACCGAGCGGGTGAGATCCCATACCAGGGTGGTGCGGAACCCGGCCTCCACGGCGTCCTCGGCAGTCCACTGCACGCAGAAGTCCCGGGCCAGCCCGCAGATCACCACCTCTTCCACGTCCCGCTCCCGCAGGTAGCCGGCCAGACCCGTGGGCGGACGGTCGCCCCCGGGACCCCAGTTGTTCCGAAAGCCCGAGTAGGAATCCACCCGGGAGTCCGTGCCCTTCCGGATCACCGCGTCAACCCGCTTCCACGGCAGTTGGGGGTAGAGCTCGGCCCCGGGGGTGCCCTGGACGCAGTGGTCCGGCCACAGGATCTGGTCGTGGCCGTGCAGTTGGGTGGTCTCCAGGGGTTCGGCGTCGTCGTGGTTCGAGGCGAAGGAGGCGTGGTCCGGGGGATGCCAGTCCTGCGTGGCCACCTTCACAGGGAAGGCGCCGGACTCCATGAGCTCCCAGACGCCCGGAATGATGGCGTCGCCCCCTCCCACGGCCAGGCTCCCGCCAGGGAGGAAATCGGGTTGGACGTCGACGACGATGAGCGCTCGGACGTGGGCCATGACGGTTCCCTCCTTGCCTTCCATGAAGGATTGCGGTGCAGGCCGGAGCCATGGGGACCCGGGCGGGTCCCGGCGCCGACCGGTGTCACCTTACCGGCTGCCACGCCTCCGGGTTCCGGTCTTCCGCTCCCGGCGCCGCGCTTCGGCTCGACTCTCCGAGCCGGCACGCTCCGGGGGATCCTGGACCGGGTCGTGGGTCAGCACCCAGATGAGCATGACCAGGCCCAGCAGCCCCATGAGACCGGAGAAGATCTGCGAGAGGGTGAGCTCCATGAAGACCGTCCGCTCCTCGCGCACGTACATAAGCCCGAACCGGATCCACCCGTAGAGACCGATGAAGGACCACGTGAGCACGCCGGGTCGGGGTCGAAGCCGCTCCCGTACAAGGAAGAGTCCGCCGGCGATCCCCAGGTTCTTGGCCGATTCGTAGAGCTGGGTGGGATGGCGGCAACTCTCGGGGGGGAAGGCCATGTGCTCGTTCTGCGAGTAGTCCACGCAGAAGGGACCGTCATAGGGGGTGCCGTACATCTCGGCATTGATGAAGTTGGCGATCCGCCCCAGCGCCAGGGCCGCCGCCACCGGCACGGCGATGCGATCCGTGAGCCGGTAGATTCCGATGCCGTGGCGGTTGGCGAACCAGATCACCGCCAGGACGATGCCCAGCAGGCCGCCATGGAAGGCCAGCCCGCCTCGCCACACCGCGATCCACGCCGCCGGATCGAAGCCGTATCGATCGAACTCGAAGACGAAGACATGGAAGAATCGGGCCCCCACCAGCGCCGCGGTGATGGCCACCAGGACGAAGGTTTCGGCGCTCTCTTCCGTCAGGTTCCGGATCCGGTCCTGTTGCGCCGCCTTTCTGAGCGACAGCCAGACGAAGAGCATGCCCAGGATGTAGGGCAGTGAGTACCACCGGACCCCGAACCCCTCTCCGATGCGAAAGAGGAACGGGTCGAAGTTGTGGATGATGGGATCCAAGGGGATGCCTACCTCTTTTCTGCGTGGTCGTCCCGCAGCCCTGCCACCTCATCGAAGAAGGCGCGGGAGACCGTTTCGAAGGCTCCCTTCTCACGGAGCTCGGACGGCGTGTAGGGCACCACCGACCGAATTGCCCGCCTCAGCGCCTGATCTCCGGAGTAACCGCAGGCCACGCCCACCGTGTAGACAGAGTGCCCCGGGTCGTCCAGTAGGGCCGAGGCGAAGAGCACCCGCATCCAGAGGAGGAGCCGCCTGGGGTTCGGAAGTTGTGAGCGCTGGCACCAACGCAGGAGGGTCGAAGGCGAGAAGTCCAGCTCCCGGGCGAGGTCTCGGGGGTGGCCGCCTGCCATGACGGTGTCCACCGCGGCGTCCAGGAGGGCACGGGCCCGACCCGTGAGCGGTACTCCGTAGTCGTGAGTCAGGAGCTGCCGAAGCTGCTGGGAGCGGGCGCTCAGGAGGCGCTTGCGAATGGCCTCCGAGCTCACGTCCTCGTCCACCTGGAGAATCTCGGCGATGCCCCAGTCCCCCATGGTCCAGAGGTCGCGGTAGCGTTCGGGCGGGGTTTCCAGCGCCGCCACCACGGTGGCCGACGGATAGGACTTCAGGACGCTCTTTAGCTGGGGCGAGGGCTCATCGGAATCCTCCTGACCGTGGTAGGGATCCACCACGATGACTGCCGCCGGCGGGGCCTCCGCCACCACCTCCCGGAGGTCGTCCCAGTCATCCACCGTGGTGAGGTGAAAGCGACGACGGGCCACCCGCTGCAGGCGATCTCGCAGGAGGCGATCCGGATGCAGCACGACGAGGGGACGTGGAGCGGGCTTCATGTGTGTCTCCAGCTTGGGGTGCGAGATTCGAAGGCGGTACCGGACTGGAATACAAGGCCGTCAGCCGCCGGAACGGTCGCCGAGGGTGCTCAGGACGCGCTGGACCAACTCATCGTGGGGCCTTTGCTGCTCGGTGTCCAGAAGCTGAGCCTGAGCCTCCACCGCCTCCAGGGCCTTGAGCTCGGTCTTGATGGTGTCCAGCAGGAGATCGGCGGCCAGCTCTCCAGCGTCGCCGTCCCGGGCCTGTGCTCCGGACTCGGCCCGCGCGGCCGCCTCTTTGGCCACCTGTTTGAGGTCCAGCGCGGTGGCTCCTCGAGCCACGTCGGCCCACGCTTCCGGGGCTCCGGGACCGTCCCACCACCGGTCCAGTTCCTTGCGGGCCCAGTCGAAGGCGTCCCTGTCACCCACCTGGCCGGCGGCCCGAGCCAGGGCACCCAGCGTCCGTCCCCGTTCGTCGCCCTGGACCCGTCTGGCAGCCTCCCGGAGTACGGAGAACCCGTGCTGAAACTGCCCGGTCTGAAACCAGAAAATGCCCATGTCCCGGGCCATCTCGGGGACGCGGTCGTCGTCCGGCGTGAGCACGTCCAGCGCTTCACGGGCAGAGGAGAGGGCCCGTCCGGTGTTTCCGGCCCTGGACTCCAGGAGGAAGAGGTCATGCAAGACCTCGACCTCCATGTTCCGCATGTTCTGGCGACCGGCCCGCCGCACCGCCTTGATATAGCTCTGCCGGGCCGCCGGGTAGGCGCCCCGCTCCATCATCATGCGGCCGTGGGCCAGGTACGCCAGCACGTACGGCTCCCAATCCTTGACCTGCCGGGCCAGTCCCAGTGCCCGCTGAAACCACGACTCGGCCCGGGCCGGCTGACCCAGCTCGCGGACTGCGTAGCCGATCTCCAGTGCGAGCCTGGCGTTCCTGGGGGCGCACAGCGATGCCGCCTGGAGGAACTCCAGTGCGGTGAGCGGCGTGCCGGAGCTTTCGGCCCAGGTAGCGATTCGTCCGCATGCCGCGGCCAGGGCGTCGCCGTCGGCCTCGTCGGGACGTTCCACCGCAGGGATCAGGGCCGTCAGATCACCCTTCAGATCGGCCTTGGCCGCCGGGATCGAACGTTCGATCTCCTGGCGTCGCCGTTGGGGAGCGTCAGAGTCGAAGAGGCCCTTGCGTTCGTCCGGCTCGAACTCGGCCCAGAGAAGCACTGAGCGCAGGGACTTCCACAAGATGACGCCGACCTCGCTCCGGATCTCCTCCAGAATCGAGAGCCCCTCGGGGCCGGGCGAGTCGGCGTCCCGGAGAAGGGGTGGTGGAATGCGCCACCTGCGGATCTCGTCCTCGTTGGCTTCCTGCTCCTTCACTGAAGGCATGCTTCCCCCTTATGCGGCTCGTGGAGTGGCGCAAAATGACCGGACGCCCTGGAATCACCCGAAGGCTCAGACGCGAAGCAAAATCAAGCTATAAGAGTCTCCCGACTCCTGTCCAGTCTCTTTTTTTCTGGGCATGGTGCAGCCCAATTCACGCGTCAACCCCGGCCAGTCCGGATCGTGCCGGTGGATTCTGCCCACCGGGGTGCTTTTCACCGAGCCCGCCGAGTGTTAACTCTTTTCGCGTTCGTGACCTGAAATGAATTCAGGTAATCGTGGGGAACTTGAGAGCGGATGGCAAGGAGGCGTTGCGTGTCCCAGCAGAGCCCGGTGGAGGTAGAGCGATCAGGTGCAACGGGATGGGCCGATCGAGTACTCAACTTCGTGGAGCGTACAGGCAACCGTCTCCCGGATCCCATCACCCTCTTCGTCATCTTCGCCGGCCTGGTGCTGGTGGCTTCGTGGCTGTCGCACGTGCTGGGGGCTTCGGCCACCCACCCCGGGACCCAGGAGGAGATCCGGGCCGTGAACCTGCTCACGGGTGAAAGCATCCAGCGGATTCTCATCGACATGCCCCGGACCTTCACCGACTTCCCACCCCTTGGGCTGGTCCTGGTGGTGATGATCGGAATCGGTGTTGCGGAGCGGACCGGGCTCATCGAGACGGCCCTGAAGGCGTTTGTCAGAGGCATGCCCGACTGGCTCGTCACCGCGGGAATCGTGCTGGCGGGCCTGATGTCGTCGCTGGCGGTGGATGCGGGATACGTGGTCCTGATCCCGCTGGGAGCGGTCATCTTCCACGGCATGGGCCGACACCCCATCGCAGGACTGGCCGCGGCCTTCGCGGGAGTCTCGGGAGGGTTCTCGTCCAACATCTTCCTCACCGCCATCGACCCGCTGCTGGCCAGCTTTACCGAACCGGCGGCCCACCTGCTGGATCCCACGTACGGGGTCGACGTGACCGCGAATTGGTGGATCATGGCGGCTCTGGTTCCGGTGTTCACGCTGGGGGCGACGTGGGTCACCGAGCGGATTCTGGAACCCAGGCTAGGTGAGTACACCGGCGGGCTGGAGGTGGAAAAGCAGGAGGACCTGACGCCGGCGGAGGTCCGGGGGCTGTGGGCCGCCGGACTCACGGTACTGCTCACATTGGCCATCGTGGCCTGGATGGCCATCCCCGTCGACGGGGTGCTCCGGGGCGACGAAGGTGAGCTGGATCCGCTCCTCTCGTCCATCGTGGCCATCATGCTCTTCGTCTTCTTCCTGCCTGGCCTGGTCTACGGGCTGGTGTCGGGGAAGATCAAGAGCGACAAGGAGGTGGCGGCCATGACCTCCGAAACCATGTCGTCCATGGGCGCCTACATCGTTCTGGCCTTCGCCGCCGCCCACTTCATCGCCTTCTTCGACTGGTCCAACCTCGGACTCATCGTGGCCATCAGCGGCGCGGCGGGGCTCGAGGCGGTGGGCTTCACCGGGGTCCCGCTCCTGGTGGCCTTCATCTTCGTGTCGGCCACCATCAACCTCTTCATCGGGAGTGCGTCGGCCAAGTGGGCGATCATGGCGCCGGTCTTCGTGCCCATGCTCATGCTCCTGGGCTACTCGCCTGAACTGACCCAGGCCGCCTACCGGATCGGGGACTCCTTCACAAACATCCTCACGCCCCTGCTTCCGTACTATCCGCTGGTGATCATCTTCGCCCAGAAGTACGAGAAGGACATCGGGCTCGGCACGCTGATCTCGGCCATGCTCCCCTACTCGGTGGTCTTCGCCCTGACCTCGGTGCCCCTGTTGGTGCTGTGGGTGGTCCTGGGGATCCCACTGGGACCCGGCGCGCCCATGGAGTACTTCCAGTAGGCGGATGACGCAGCCTCGGCTGGCCACGCCCCCCCCCCGGGGAGCCTCGTTAGAAGCCGCGACCGCCGCCTCCGCCCGAGCCGCCCCCTGCGCTTCCGCCCCCACCGGAGCCGGAGCTGCCTCCGGGCGAAGACGACA
>SKVI01000045.1 GCA_007129525.1 Gemmatimonadota bacterium
CCCCGTGCCAGCTCCGTCAACATGCCCTCCAGCTGGTCGTCGGTGGCGTTGGCGATCTGCTGCCGGATCTGCGTGGGCTGGTTCAGGAGAAACCAACGGAACTCCCGGACGGGATAATTGCCTCCTTCGAAGGTGACCAGGGCCCGGGACTTCTCCCTCTCGCTCAGGTCCAGTTGCGAGGCACCGGCCAGCTCCCGGACCCGACTCTTGGCGTCGTCGGCAATGGTGATCTGTGCCGGCTCCTCCATCTCGGCCACGAAGGTGGATTCGGCCCGGGCGGTGCGCTCGGTCTGGATCTCCTGTCGCAGGCGGGGCCCCACCTCCTCAAGCGGCGGAAATTCCCGCTCCTCGAGCCGAATGACGTGGAGACCGAACTGCGATTCCACCACGTCGCTCACCTCACCGGGGTCCAGGGCGAACGCGGCCTCCTCGAAGGGTGGCACCATGGTGCCGCGCTGGAAGAAGTTGAGATCGCCCCCCCGAGCCGCGCTTCCCTCGTCGTCCGAGTGCTGCTCGGCCAGCGAGGCGAAGTCCTCGCCCGCCGCCGCCCGGTCCCGGACCTCCTGGGCCAGAGCCCGCACGGAGTCCCGTTGGGCCTGGCCGGCGTCATCGGGGAAGAGGAAGAGGATATGTCGGGCCCGGATCCGCTCGCCGGGGCGGTCCCGCTCGTAGATCTCGGCCAGCTCTTCGTCGGAGACAGTGGTGTCCACCTCGATGACCATGTCCCGGAGCTGAAGCACCTTGTCCTGGTTCAGGTGCTGACGGGTGAGTGCCGAGAGGTCGATCTCCTCCAGCGCACTCTGGTCGTTCACCGCCAGGGCCAGCAGCGAGTAGTCGATCCAGAAATCGGTGAGTGCCTCGATGACGGCGGGGTCCTGCGGGAGATCCGCCACCGGCGCGATGAGCTCGGCCGTCTCCTCGACCCCCAGGCTGAAGTTTCCGGCCCGGGCCAGGGTGTCGGCGTCGAGCGATCCCCGGTCGCCACAGCCGCCCAGGCCCAGAGCCACCAGAGTCAGGAGAGCAAATAGTTCACGCGTGCGACGCATTCGGATTCCTCGGTTCGGAGGATCAGGTTGTGTAGGCCGCTGCACCGCCTCCGACGGTGAAGGCCATCGAGTGTCATGCCGCCTGGGCCCGTTCCTTCACCAGCAGGTCCAGGGCCCGGATCAGCGTTCGGGTCAGGGGTTCGGCCCCGACCCGGGTCAGCGAAAGGGAAAGTGGCATCATCCGGCGCACCCCCACTTCCACCTGGCGGTCCCGGAACGGTCCCTCCAGCGAGGTGAGGCGGGGGTTGGCCGCCGCCCGGAAGGTGAGCCTACCCTCCCGATCTCGCACGAAGATCCGTTCGATGCCCAGCTCCCGGCCCAGCAGGCGCAGGAGGTGGGCGTCCAACAGTCGCTCCACTTCGTCGGGGAGGGGACCGTAGCGGTCCTTGAGCTCGTCCCGGAGCTCCTCCACCTGCGACCGATCTTCGGCCTTCGAGAGGCGGCGGTACAGGTGCAGCTTCTGCCCCGAATCAGAGATATACCCGTCGGGGATATAGGCGGATCCAGCCAGCGACACCTCCGGTTCCGGAAACTCCTCTTCCTGACTGGCGCCCCGACGGAAGCGGCGCACTGTATCCTGGAGGAGTCGGAGGTAGGTGTCCATCCCCACCGCGTGGGCATACCCCGATTGATCCGCCCCCAGGAGGTTGCCGGCCCCCCGGATCTCCAGGTCCCGCAGTGCCACCTGGTATCCGCTACCAAGCTCGGTGTGGCGCTCCAGCACCCGGATCCGCTGCCGGGCCTCTTCGGTCATGTGCTCCGGGACCACCAGGTAACAATACGCCCTGCGGTCCGATCGGCCCACCCTGCCACGGATCTGGTAGAGCTGCGCCAGGCCGAAGTGGTCCGCTCGGTCCACGATGAGGGTGTTGGCGTTGGGCACGTCCAACCCGTTCTCGATGATGGACGAGCACACCAGGATGTCGGTCTCGCCGCGGATGAACCGTCCCATCACGTCTTCCAGCGGTCCGGCTCTCATCTGACCGTGGGCCACCTCGACCTGCGTGCCCGGCGGGGAGATTCGTCGCACCCGCTCGGCCACGGTGTGGATCGTTTCCACCCGGTTGTGGAGGAAGTAGATCTGACCTCCCCGGTCCAGCTCCCGGGCCATGACCTCGGCCAGGAGGCCGTCGCTCCACGGAATGGCCTGGGTCGACACCGCCAACCGGTCCCGGGGGGGCGTCCGGATGAGCGAGAGGTCCCGGACCCCGCCCAGGGAGAGCTGGAGGGTTCGGGGGATGGGGGTGGCGGTGAGGGTCAGGACGTCTACCGAGGCCCGCATCTGCTTGAGCCGCTCCTTGTGCTTGACGCCGAAGCGCTGCTCTTCGTCCACCACCAGGAGCCCCAGCTCCCGGAAGCGGATGTCCTTCGACAGGAGGCGGTGGGTGCCGATGACGATGTCCACCTCCCCGCGCTCCAGCCCCAGGATGATCTCCTCCTGCTCCTTGCCGGTGCGGAACCGGGAGAGGGCGGTCACCCGCACAGGGAAGTCGGCCAGTCGCTCTTCGAAGGTCCGCCGATGCTGCTCCACCAGGATGGTGGTGGGCGCCAGGACCGCCACCTGCTTTCCGTCCTGAACGGCTTTGAATGCGGCCCGGACCGCCACCTCGGTCTTGCCGAAGCCCACGTCGCCGCAGATGAGGCGGTCCATGGGCCGAGGCGACTCCATGTCCTTCTTCACTTCGGCGGTGACGGTACGCTGATCGGGGGTGTCCTCGTAGAGGAAGGAGGCCTCCATCTCGCGCTGCCACCGGGTGTCGGCGGAGAAGGCGAAGCCCTCGGCCAGCTCCCGCTCGGCGTAGAGTTCCACCAGCTCCTGGGTCATGCGCTCGACGGCTTCCTGGGTCTTCCGCTTGAGCGTCTTCCAGCGCTTGCCCCCGATGCGGTGCACCGACGGGGGCTCGGCGTCGGCCTCGTCTCCCACCCAGCGCTCCAGGAGGTCCAGTCGGTAGACCGGGACCCGGAGGATCTCGCCGCCGGCATATTCGATGGCCAGAACCTCCAGCGATTCGCCACCCACCTCGATCTGCTCCAGCCCCTGGAAGCGGCCGATCCCGTGGTCCATGTGCACCAGGTAGTCGCCTGGTGTGAGCTGGGCCATGCTCTCCAGGGCCACGGCGCCCCGGAACCTGCGGCCGGTACGGACGCGTCGGCTCCGCTTGAAGATCTCGTGATCGGTGAGGACCAGCATGGGCGGACTGGCTCCAGGCAGCCGGAATCCACCTTCCAGGGCCCCCACGCCCACCTGGACGCCGGGGATGGGCTCCCCCTGCTCGTCCAGGATCTCCTCCAGGCGCTGGACCTGACCGTCATTGTCGCACAGGATCACCGTGCGCCCGCCCTCGGCCGAGGTTTCTCGGAGAAGGGAGAGGAGGCGGTCCATCTTCCGCTCGATGGCCGGCGGGGCCTCGGCGGTCATGGAGATGGGGAGGTCGGTCTCGGAGGTGAGCCGGAGGCCCGGAAGGACCTGGAGTCGCTGGGCCGCCTCGTCCGGCGGCTGGAGGATCTGGTCGGGAGGCGCCAGGCGTTCTCCCCCTTCCTCCCGGTCCGCACGAATCCGGCGAGCCGTGGTCCAGTGGCGGGCCATGGCGTCTTCCCACCGGGCGCCCTCCATTCCCACCAGGAGAGTCTCGTCGGGGAGGATCTCCAGGAGGCTGCGCCTGGAGGAGCTCCCGGTGTCGGGGCCGGCCCGGAAGGTGGCCGGGAGGAGCTGAACCGATTCCAGCTCGCCCGTAGAGCGCTGGTCGGCTACGTCAAAGAGACGAATCGAGGAGATCTCGTCGCCCCAGAACTCCATGCGCAACGGATCGGGATAGCCCAGGGAGAAGACGTCCACGATCCCACCGCGGATGGCGAACTGGCCCACCTCCTCCACCAGGGGCGCTTGCTGGAACCCCATGGCCTCCAGCTCCTCCACCAGGAGGCTGAGACCCACCTCGTCGCCCACCTCCAGCTCCACGTGGAGGGTGGCCAGGCGGTCGGGCATGGCCACCCGCTCCTGCAGCCCGCGGGAGGTGGTGACGAAGATTCGTGCGTCGCCGCCCAGGAGGGCCTCCACCGCCTCGACCCGAAGACCCCCGATGCGGGGATCGTCGTCGTCACTTCCGTAGAAGCGAGCTTCGCTCTGGGGATAGAGGTGGGCACTCCCCTCGCCCAGGAGAGACACCATGTCCGCCTCCAGGCGAGCGGCGTGTTCCGGATCGTCGGCCACCAGCACGAAGATCCGGCGTGGGTGCTCCTCGTGGAGCGCCGCCGCCAGGCCCGTGCCGGTGGAGCCCACCATGCCGCCCACGGCCAGATGCTGCCGGCTGCGGGGCAGAGCGTCCGATGCAGTGCGAAACGTGGGGGTGGAGCGTATGGCTTCCACCACTGGATGCATTCTTGCGATCACGTTGTGGGGTCCGCCCAGGTTCTGTCAGAGGTGGTATCGTGGTTCGGGTCCGGGGTCCCCCGGCTGGCCAGCCATCCTTCCGCCACCAATACGAGGAGGAGGGCCAGCAGGAGCGGTCGCCAGAACTCCCGGCCCGTTCGTTCCCCCAGCGCGGCTCTGGCCCACTCCCGGGCGCTGCCGGTGGCGATGGCCCGGGTGCCCAGCCGGCGGGCGGCCTCGTCCGGAGTGAGCCGCGCTGCGCCGGAGGGGGCCGCCGGATTCACCGCCACTCGCCCCAGGAGGTCGTCGTCCGGGCCCCGGATGTCGTAGACGCCGGCGCGCCCGGTCTCGAGAAATGATGAAGTACCGCCGACCGGAAGTCGGGTTCCTGCGGGCGTCGATACGTAGGCCGCATCCTCGGGGAGGGCGATGGGGGTGCCCGCCGTCAACTCGCTGGCGCCGTGGGCCCCGTCCAGAAGCTCCAGGGCGGCCGAAAGGAAGGGAATCATGGCGGCCGAGGTGGGAAGGTCCGAGCTCTCCCGGTCCGGCGGCGAGGCCACGATGACCAGAGAGGGCGGTGCCTCTCCGCCGGGGGCCCCTTCGCCGGTGGCCTCCCCCGGGATGTGGACGATCCAGGGCGATCCGTCGGCGAGGCGGGCCAGCACCCTTCCTCCCCGTCCGTCCTGCCCCGGGGTGAGCCCATGGCTCCGGCGCACCTCCAGTTCGTCCGGCAGGCGGAGAGCGGGGTCCGACGAGTCCAGGGCCATGGGTGCTTCGGCGACGACGGAGGCTTCGAGGCGCCACCCCGCGTCCAGCTCGCCCAGGCGGCGATTCACCGCCGGGAGGCGGGCCGGATCGGAGGGCGCGAAGACGAGGGTCGCGCTCCGGCCGGACAGGACCTCGCCACCGGCTTCGACGCCGACGGCCTGCGTGGGAGATTCGGTCGGGTCCGCCTGCCGGGCCATGACGATCCGGTCCCGGTGGGCAAGGACCTCGAGGGCGGTGGCCAGGTGAACGGGCAGTTCCGTCGGCGCCCGGACCCGGGGCGCCGGGCGAACCGGAAGGGCGAAGTGGCGGAGGTCGTCGGCTCGGAGGTCGTCGGGGTCCAGCTCCACCCGACCCACTATCCACCCCGCGGGTCGGGGGGGAAGGTCCAGCAGCGCCCAGCCCTGGTCGTCGGTACGCCCGGCCGTCGCCAGTTCACCGTCCACGTGGACCCGGAGTGCCTGACCCCCCCGGGGCTCACCCACCACCTCCACCGAGATCTCCGACGGGAGCTCCGCTCTGGGCGGAAGCCCGCCGCCCACCGACACCCGGGCCACGGCCCGATTCGCCGGGAGTTCAGCGTGGACCGTCCCCAGCACGGTACGGATGTCGCCCGCCGGTTCCGGCCCGGCGTCCGGGCCGAAGGCCTCGGCGTCGAGGGTCGAGAGCACCAGGATTTCCCGCACCGGAAGCGTGGCGCTCTCCAACAGGCTCCGGGCCCGGGCCACCGCCGAGGGAAGGTCGGGACGCGATTCGGTGGTCTCCAGCGTCGCGACCTGCCGGCGGGCCTCGTCGGGGGTGAGGGGGCGCGCCGGTCGCCAGGGCTCCCCGGCCGCTACCAGCCACACCCGGTCGTCGGCGCCCATCCGGTCCAGAGCTCTCAGCGCCTGATCGGCCAGGTGGTCCAGGACCCGGCGCTCCTCCACGACCATGGAGGCCCCGATCCCGTTGTCCACCA
>SKVI01000094.1 GCA_007129525.1 Gemmatimonadota bacterium
GATCACCTCGTACTCGTCGTGCCCCAGGAGGTTGAAGACGTCCTCCTCCAGGTTGGCCCCCGTGCACGAGATGGCGTGGACCATGTCGGCCCGGATCATCCGTGAGAGGCTGATCCCCAGTTCCCCGGTGGACATGGCCCCGGCCAGAGTGACCATCATCTTGCCACCGGCCTCCAGGTGCTCCTCGTAGGCCCGGGCCGCATCCACCGTCTCCCGGGCGTTGAAGTGGCGGTAATGCTTCTCCATGAACTGGCGAATGGCGCCCATGGGCCGGCTCCTGGGGGTTGGGGGTGTGGATGAGGCGGGTGAGGCGAGGGCAGAAAGCTATGAAGGGCCATCCCCTGCTTCCAGGGGTGTGGACCCTACTCCGTGTGGAGCCACTCCCAGCGCGCCGGCTCCCCCGCCGGCCTCTCTCCCCGGAGAATCTCCACCAGGATCTCCAGCGACTCCACGATCCGGGGACCCGGCCGGTTGAAGTAGTGGTGCCCGTCCACCAACGCCACCCGACCGTGCTCCACGGCGGTGAGCTCGTTCCACCCCGGACGGCCCGTGAGGGCTTCGATCTCGTCCCGGGTGCGCTCGATGTCGAAACCGCACGGGAGAACCACGATGACGTCGGGGTCGAGCTCCCGGAGCGCGCTCCACTCCATGAAGGGAGAATGCTCGCCGGCGGTGCCCAGCAGGTTCCGGCCTCCGGCCATCTCCACCAGCTCGGGCATCCAGTTCCCCCCCACCATGAGGGGGTCCAGCCATTCGATGGTGAGCACTCCGGGACGGGAGGCGGGGGGACCGGCCCGCTTCAGGGCCTCGTCGGCCAGCTTCGCCATACGGCCCCGCAGCTCCCGCGCCAGAACCCCTCCCCGGTCCGGCACCCCCAGGTCCCCGGCCAGGCGACGGACGTCCTCGAAAATGTCGTCCAGTCGGGTCGGCGAGAGGGAGACGATCCGGGGCGCCGGGTCCAGAAGCTCGGCCACCGCGGCCTCCACCTCGGAGGCGGGCACGGCGCACACCTCACACTGCTCCTGGGTGACGATGACCTGCGGCATGGCCCGTCGGAGCGCCATGCTGTTGACCCGGTACACCGAGAGCCCCTCCTGCACCAGCGCCCGGACCCGCTCGTCGATCTGGTAGCTGGTCCCGTCGGGTTCGTACTTGGGGCTGGTGCCGTAGGGGAGGGCCTCGACCCACTCCGGGTAATCGCACTCGTGGGAGCGGAGCACCAACCGGTCTCCCAGTCCCAGGGCGCAGACCATCTCGGTGGCCGAGGGGAGGAGGCTGGCGATGCGTCGGGGGATGCCGGCTGGACTCTCCCGCCGGGAGCCGGGCATCGTGCGGGTCACCCCTCGCCGTCCTGCCGGAAGGTGTCAAGGTAGCGAGCCCGGGCGTCGCGGATCACCACCTCGGCCTCGGCCCGGGACTCCCACCCTTCCACCTGGACCTCCTTCATCTCCAGATCCTTGTAGATCGTGAAGAAGTGCTCCACCTCCCGGAGGAGGTGGGGGTGCACCTCATCCAGGGAACCGATCTCGGCCCAGTGGGGGTCGTGGATGGGCACGCAGAGGATCTTCTCGTCGGGGCCCTTCTCGTCGGCCATGCGAAAGAGGCCCACCGGCCGGGCCTCGATGAGGCAGCCCGGAAAGGTGGGCTCCCAGACCAGGACCAGGGCGTCCAGCGCATCGCCGTCCAGGGCGAGGGTTCCCTCGATGAAGCCGTAGTCGGTGGGATAGTGCACCGGCGAGAAGAGGAGGCGATCAAATCGGATCTTGCCCCGGTCCTTGTCGTACTCGTATTTGTTCCGGCTCCCCTTGGGCACCTCGATCATCACCGGGAGGACGGTGAGCTCGGTGCCGGACGGAGTGGCGTTCTCTTCTGACATGAAGGGGCGAGCCTCCAGATGGACGGGGACAAAGGGAAGGCGAAGTGAACCGTCCCAATATGGGAGGGCACACCGACATACTCAACGCCGGCGCCGTCGCCGGCACACGCCAGCCTCCATGACCGAACCCACGCACCACGACCTCCGGACCACCCTCTCCCGCATCGACGGAAAGGGCTACAAGGCATACCACGACATCAAGGGAAGCTGGGCGCTCCCCCGCTTCACCCTGGTAGTGGACTACGTGCAGGGAGACCCGTACGCCGCCCCCAGCCGTGTGAGGGTGCGGATCCCGGGGAGCGTCACCGAGCTTCCACCGGAAGCGTGTCGCCCCGGGGCCCGGGCGGTGGGCACCGGGTGCCTCCTGGCCCGGTGCTTCGGGCAGGAGGCCGGCTCCCGGGGGCGGAGCCGGGGAAGCGGGCGATCCGGCGAGCTCCGGATCGAGGACCCGGCGCAGAAGGTCATTCGCAACACGGCGGTGCAGGTGGCCCCCGACGGGGCCGTGGAGGCTCGCTTCCGGGTGGGGCTCCCCGCCCGGGGGCGACGGGTCCTGGGCGGCCAGGCCGCGGAGCTCCTCCTGGACGACGTGCCCGAGATCGTCCAGGCGTCGCTGGTGGCGTCTGCCCACGAGTCCGGAGAGCTGCTGCGCCACGCCGAGGTCAACGAGGACGCCGAGGTGCTGAGGGAAGCGCTGGAGGAGCGGGAGCTGGCGGGCTTCGTGGCCGACGGCGCCGTCCTCCCCCGGCGCTCCGGCATCGACGACCGCCCCCTGGAGGGGCCGGCGGTGGTTCCCTTCCGCTCACCCGACGAGCTGCGGGTCACCCTGGAGGCTCCCAACGCCGGTGCGGTGACGGGGATGGGCATCCCCCGAGGCGTGACCCTCATCGTGGGCGGGGGCTACCACGGAAAGAGCACGCTCCTGCGGGCACTGGAGCAGGGGGTCTACAACCACCGCCCCGGCGACGGACGGGAGCGGGTGGTGGCCGATCCCGACGCGGTGAAGATCCGGGCCGAGGACGGCCGCTCGGTGAGCTCGGTGGACATCTCCACCTTCATCGGCCTCCTTCCCGGCGGGACGGAGACCCGACACTTCAGCACCCCCAACGCCTCGGGATCCACCTCGCAGGCGGCGGCCATCATGGAGGCCCTGGAAGCCGGCGCCCGGACGCTCCTCATCGACGAGGACACCTCGGCCACCAACTTCATGATCCGGGATCGCCGTATGCAGGCGCTGGTGCCCCGGGAGCGGGAGCCCATCATCCCTTTCATCGACCGGGTCAGGGAGCTGCACGACACCCTCGGCGTCTCGTCGGTGCTGGTGCTGGGCGGAAGCGGCGACTACCTGGACGTGGCCGACACCGTGGTGGCCATGACCGACTACCTCCCCGCCGACGTGACGGAACGGGCCCGGGAAGTGGCCCGGGCCCACCCCACCGGGCGGGAGTCCGAAGTCCCGGGCCCCCTCCCCGAGCTCCCGGATCGTCGCCCCCGCCGGGACTCGCTGGATCCCTCCCGGGGCCGCCGCAGCGTGAGCCTCAAGGTACGGGATCAGGACGCCATCCGGTTCGGCACCGACGAGATCGACCTGGGTGCGGTGGAACAACTGGTGTCGTGGGCCCAGACCCGGGCGGTGAGCGAGGCCCTCCTGCTGGCCCGAAACCGCTTCATGGCCGACCGGCCCACCGTGCCCCGGCTCCTGGACGCCGTCATGGACGCCCTGGAGGAGGAAGGGCTCGACCTGCTGGGGCACGGTCACGACGGCGACCTCACGCTTTTTCGGCGGCACGAGCTGGCGGCTGCCCTGAACCGCCTGCGGACGCTGGAGGTGGACGCGTGAGGGGCGAGGGGGATCCGCCCCTCACCCGGTTCGCCGGACTGGCGGCGGCGGTGGCCGTCGTGGTCATCGCGCTGAAGCTTGTGGCGTGGCAGATCACCGGCTCGGTGGGCCTTCTCTCCGACGCCGTGGAGTCGGTGGCCAACCTGGCCGGCGCCCTGATGGCGTGGGCCATGCTGTGGTGGGCGGCCCAGCCCCCGGACGACGAGCACGCATACGGCCACACCAAGGCCGAATACTTCTCCAGCGGGTTCGAGGGGGCGTTGATCCTCATCGCGGGGGCGGGGGTGACCTGGACGGCCCTCCCCCGCCTGGTGAGCCCTCAACCGGTGGAGGAGGTGGGGCTGGGTCTCGTGGTGGCGGGGGTGGCCACGGTGCTGAACCTCTGGGTGGCCCGGACGCTTCTACGAGCGGGGCGTCGCCACGGCTCCATCAGCCTGGAGGCCGGCGGGCACCACCTGGTGGCGGACGTCTGGACCTCACTGGCGGTCATCGCCGGCGTGGGGCTGGTGGCCGTCACCGGCTGGAATCGCCTGGACGCCCTCCTGGCCCTGGGTGTGGCCGCCCACATCCTCTTCACCGGCATCCGGCTGGTGCGCCGGTCGGCGCTGGGGCTCCTGGACACCGCCCTTCCCGCCGGAGAGCGGGCCCGGATCGAGTCCGTCCTGGCCCGCCACGAAGACGACGGGATCCGGTTCCACGCCCTTCGAACCCGGCGGGCCGGACGGAGAAGCTTCGTGGCGATGCACGTCCTGGTGCCCGGGGAGTGGTCGGTGCAGCGAGCCCACGACCTGGCGGAGCGCATCGAATCCGAGCTGCAGGAGGCGATTCCGGGGTCCTACGTCTTTACCCACCTGGAGCCGGTGGAGGATCCGCTCTCGTTCCAGGATACCCAGATCCCGCCCCTTCCCCTTCCCCCACGCCCATGACCGCCGCCTCGAGCCCACCCGGCGATCCCGTCCTCATTCCCCTGGAGCTCCTCCGGCCCCTGGCGGGTCCCGGCGACGACGCCCGGCTGCTGCGGGCCGACGACGGCATCGACGCCGTCACGGGCGGGGGCCTGGTGGCTCTCCTGGATCCCACCCGGGGGCTCCGGAGCCTCTGGCGCGGCTCGGTGCAGGTGGCGGGCCCCCTGAGGCTTCAGTGGGGACGCCGGCTCCTGCACCCGGCCCCGGCGCTCCGACTGGGCCCCGGCGGATGGGAGAGGCGAATCCCCCTTCCCGGAAACGACCGGCCCGGAGAGCTGGTGGAGCGAGGCGTCCTGTTGGACTCGGCACCGGCGCTCCTGATCCAGTGGGCCCTGGAAGGAAACGACCCGCAGCCCACCCCGGAGGCGTCCCCCACCCTGGGGGTGGAACTCCATCCGCCAGCCGGCCGCGCCCCGGTGGGGGTGGAACCGGGAAGCGGGTCCGGGCAGTGGGGCATGGCCGTCCTGCTCCCGGGCACCCGAGTGGAGGAGGTCCGGCCGCGCTTCAACCCGCCCCACGCCCGGGAGCGGGCCCGGCAGAGGCGTCTCGGACCGGGCCTCACCCCGGTGGAGGACCGGACGCGGGCCTTCCCCCCCGAGCTGGATGACGCCCTCCTGCATCTGGCCGGTGCGGCGCTGGACGTCGACCAACGGGGCAATCCGGTGGCGCCCTTCCTGCTGGGCGTCCAGGACGCCCGACCGCAGTTCGCCCGAGGGGTGCAGCTTGCTGAGGTGGGGATCGGTGGGCTCCAGGCCGGGTGGGCTGCGGTGGGCTGGGCCGCCCTGGACGGCCTGCTGGCAACCCCCGATCCTCCTCCCCTCCCCACCCTCCACCTGGCGTCGGAGCTGGCCCGTTGGACCGGTGACCTGGAGCGCATGGCACACCTCCGGACCGCGCTGGAGGGTCCCGTGCAGACGCTGGAGAAGGCCGCCGCCGAGCTGACCTGGGAGCCGCCTGCCGCCTTTCCGGGACCCGTCCGGGTCCTGGCCCGGCTGGGCGAAGGCGTCCAGCGGCTGGGCGAAGACTGGACCGAGGAGCTGGACGAGGCCCGCCGGCGCCTTCTGGCACCCGGCAGCGGTGGCTCCGGAACGTCGGGGCCCGCACGGCGTCTCCCGGTCCTGGGCGCTCCGGATCCCGCCCCCGAGGCACCCGTCCTGGACCTCCGGGCCACCCTTCCCCCACCCGGCGCCTTCGCTCCGGCGTCGGCCTCCGGCGTGCGGCATCACCGGACGCTCCACGCCGCCCGCCTCGTCCGAAGCTGGGTCGAGGGCCTCCTGGGAGCCGACCCCGATGCCTCGTACGGGCGCCTCACCCTGGCTCCGGACTTCACCGCAATCCCCTCGGAGATCGGGGTGCGGGGTCTGCGTGTGGGCGGAAGCCAGGTGGCCCTCGACTGTCGTCAAGGCCGGGGGGCCTGTAGTATTCGGGTTTTTCAGGAGGGTGGGCGCGTCCCGCTGA
>SKVI01000326.1 GCA_007129525.1 Gemmatimonadota bacterium
CCCTGAGATCCGCGCCGACCGCCCCTTCCTCTTCGCCATCCGGGAGCGTCTCTCAGGAACCACCCTCTTCCTGGGGGCGGCGGTGGAGGCGCCGCCCGAGCCCTCCGACTGACTGGCCGTCCGGTCCACCGTCGGCAGCTCCATCGGAGTCTTCGGCCCGGTCCGGGGTAAGCACTGCCGTACAGGCGATTATCGGAATTGCAACCAGTAGCCCCCGAAGGAGGAGCCATGAGAGCCATCGCGGAGATCCAGGTCATCCCCATCGGCAGAGCCGTTTCGGTGCGCGACGAGATCCTTCGCGTCCGCGAACTTCTGGGCCAGACGGATCTCGGTGTCGAGACCCATGCCAACGGGACCAACGTGGAAGGCGAGATGTCGGAGATCCTGGCAGCCGTGCAGATGATCCATGAGACCCTGCACGCCGAAGGGGTCGTCCGACTCTCCACCGCTCTCAAGCTGAGCACCCAGACGGACAAGGAACCCAGCCTCAAGGGCAAGCAACTCTGAGCGGGTGGCCCGTCAGAACCTCCGCTCGAGCCTCACGGTGAAGGTGCTTCCGCTCATGCCGTCCCGGAACGGCACCGCCCAGTAGATGCCGGCCTGCCGCATCAGGATCCCCAGACCCGCGTCGTAGAGGGTGCGGGGGCCGGAGGCGGGATGCGCCTCGCGTCCTTCGCCCGCCCAACCCCGGCCGGCGTTGAAGAAGACGGCCCAGCTCTTTCCGCGATCTCTCGCGCCTCGCCTCCCATCGCCGGCGTTGGACGAACCGAAGCCGACATCCAGATTCAGGGGGCCGCGGTACTCGAACTGGGCCAGCGCCACCCGGTCACACCCGTAGGCCGGAAACATGGACTCCTCCCGGTCCTCCCGCTGGAGGCTTACCTGGGTGATCCGGGCGCCACAATCCACCGCGAAGCGGGCATGGCCCGGGAGGGAACCCGCCCCGCCCAGGGCATGCTGGTACTGGGGCGGAAGCGGTTCGCCGGCCGGAGAGCCGGCCAGCACCCCCCGCATGGCCAGGGTACCGGAGCGTCCCACCGGTTGATACCGGCGAAGGTCAAGTAGGGCGCTGGAGAAGCGGGCATCGACCTCCCGAGCCCCAGCGGGATCTGGGACGACGAGGTCTCCACTCAGTCCTTCCCGCCACCCGGTCCGGACCAGCCAACCGGCTGCGGGGTCGGCCGGATCGTCGCGGGTGTCCAGCTCCACCGACGCTTCAAGTGAACGAAGGGTGCCTTCGGCGACCAGGGGCTGCAGGCGCCAGTCGCGGCTGCTGCGAAACACGGTCCAGGGATCTGCGGTGCCCACCACGCCGTGACGCTCGTTCACGAACCTCAAGGTGGCATCCACCGGCCAGCTCCGGGGTGTGGCTCGCACGTGCGCGCTCCAGCCTCGCCGTTCGAAATGGTCCCGCTGATCGCTGGTGAGGAGGAATGCGGACCAGGACGTCTCCCGGTCGCTCAACCCCTGTGACTCGATGGGGTCGATGACCGAATGCACTCCGGCGCCCAGGCGCAGGGAGCGGCCCGACGCCACGAACTGCTCGCCCACGACACGATACCCCACCCGGTCGGCGGCAAAAGGAGCCCCCTCGGTCCTAGGGATCAGTTGCGCCCTGCCCCGAAACGGGGTGCGGCCGCCGGTGTCCAGCACCGGACCCACGTGCACCGGGAGTCCTTCCACCCGGTTGTACTCCCCGGCCCGAACCGCGAATCGAACCGACGAGCCTGCGGCCACCTCGTGGCCCAGCTTCAGTTCGGGATCCACCACTTCCCGCGCCCGGTCTCCCCGCTGCACGAAGCGAGCTCCCCTCCGGTACGCGATGAGGGTTCCTCCGATCCGGGCCGCCTCCGAGCCCGTCACCTCGCCGTTGACCACAGTGATGTCGCCCTGCACCTCGGCATTTGGAGACAACTCGAGGTCGCCGTGGACCACGATGAGATCTCCCGTGATCCGACCCACGAGGCGGAGGCCGCCCATGACGACCACGTCGCCGGGAAGCACGCTGTCGGCAGGCACCCGACTGTCGCCCGGCAATCGGATGGTCGCCGGATCGTTGGCTACCGCCACCAGGCGGTCGGTGGTGGCCCGGTCCAGGCCGGCGGCCTCGATCTCCCGCTCCTGGCCCTGGAGGGGCCAGGCCAGGGGAAGGGCGCAAAGAACGATGAACAGGGGACGAAGTACGTTGGACATGGTCCATCCTCTCCGTTGGTGGCTGACGTCCGCGAAGGCCCTCTTGCCGCTCCTTACGAAGGTCAGGTGGGAATGGTTTCAGGACCGGGGACTGACGACTTCCGCAACCTCCACCCGGGCCTGAAGAAATTCCACGGCACGGTTCGTATGAAGTGATGCGCGGGTGCCCGAACCCGAGGGCGGTTCAGCGCCGTCCAGCCGTGGACCCGGCCGGCCGCCGGCCCCGACCATTGTCTTCAACTGGGAACAGTCATGTACACCAACTCTCCGCTACTCTCCGGCCTTCTCTTCTTGGTAATGGGAATTGTCTGGGGCTCGATCTCTCCGCCGGCACAGGCACAGGAACTCCCCACGACTCCCGTCCCGCCGGCCTACGAGCCCATTGTCGGCACCTGGCAGGGAGACCTGACGGTACCGGGCGGGATGTCGCTGGCCATGGTGTTCCACATCGAGCTTGACGAGGAAGGCGACCTTACGGCCTCCGCCGACTCTCCGGACCAGGGCGTGCAGGGTATGGCCGTGGAGTCGGTGCGTTTCGAGGACGGTCGGGTGGAGCTTCACCTTCCCTCCATCAGCGGTCGGTTCGAGGGCATCCTGGAGGAGGCCGAAAGCTTGAAAGGCACCTGGTTCCAGGGCGGAGCTGAACTACCCCTGGAGATGTCCCGGGTGGACGAGGTGGTCCGCCCGGAGCGTCCCCAGGAACCGGAGCCCCCCTTCCCGTACGCGGAAGAGGAGGTGCGTTATCCGAACCCTCAGGCGGAAATCCAGCTGGAGGGCACCCTCACCATACCCGAAGGCTCGGGCCCCTTCCCGGCCGTGGCTCTCATCTCCGGCTCCGGCGCTCAGAACCGGGATCTGGAACTCTTCGGTCACCGGCCGTTCAAAGTCCTGGCCGACCACCTCACCCAACGGGGCATCGCTGTCCTCCGCTCCGACGACCGGGGCGTGGGAGGCTCCGAGGGCGACTTTTCCGAGGCCACCACCCGTGACTTTGCGGACGATGCGGCTGCCGCCGTGACCTACCTCCGGTCCCACCCTGAGGTGGATCCCGGTGCCGTGGGCCTGGTGGGACTCAGCGAAGGGGGACTCATCGCGCCCATGGTCGCTGTGGATTCACCCGAGGTGGCCTTCATCGTTCTCCTGGCGGGACCCGGTCTTCCCGGCGAGGAAATCCTCTACCGGCAGGGAGAGCTGATTTCCCAGGCCATGGGAGCCAGCGAGGACGACATCCAGACGAACCTCCGCCTCCAGGAGCGCCTCTTCCGCATTGTGGTGGAAGAAGAGGACGACGACGCCCGTAAGCAGCGCCTGGAGACCATCCTCCGTGAGGCCCTCGCTGACATGTCAGAAGAGGAGCGAGCCGCTCTGGGGAGCACCGGGGAGGCCGAGGACGGATGGGTCCGCTCCCAGCTCGCCTCCCTCAGTGGTCCCTGGTTCCGGTACTTTCTGATGCACGACCCGAGGCCCGTCCTCCGCCAGGTCCAGGTTCCGGTATTGGCCTTGAACGGTGAGCTGGATCTGCAGGTGCCGCCGGCCGAGAACCTGGCTGCCATCGAGGCAGCCTTGAGGGAAGGGGGCAACGAAGCGTTCGTCGTCCGGGAGCTACCGGGCCTGAACCACCTCTTCCAGACTGCCGAAACGGGAGCACCGGCCGAATATTCCCGCATCGAGGAGACCATGTCCCCGGAGGCCATGGAGCTGGTTGCGCAGTGGATCCTGGAGCAGACGCAGCGGATCGACGCGGGAGCCGACGGCGCAGGGCACCACGGAACCCTTGGGGCGCGCCGGAGTCGACTCATACGATGACCCGATGGTTCCGATGACCCGCTGGTTCGGCGCACTCCTCCTCGTCCCCCTCCTGACCACAGCAGCGCCCGCTGCGACCGGGACCGCTCCGCCCGAGCGGCCCTCCCTGCTCGCGGCCGATTCGGTCCAAGGGGACAACCCGCTGGAGGAATTCCTGCGGACGTATGTGGAGGAGCATCGGAAGAGCGTGGGGGTAGCGGCGGCCCGGGTTTCGCCAGACGGCGTGGTGACGGCCACCGCGGGGCGTATCGGGGGTCGCGGGTCCGCCGCCCCGTCCACGAGAACGTACTTCGAGATCGGCTCCATCACCAAGGTCTTCACCGGCCTGCTCCTGGCCGACATGGTGGAGCGGGGAGAGGTGATGCTGGAGACCACCCTGGGGGACCTCACCCCGGATCCGGAGCCGCTGGATCCCTCCGTGGCCCGCATCACCCTCGAGGAGCTGGTGACCCACACCTCGGGGCTTCCCCGACTGCCCCTCTACGGCCCGATGCTCCGCCGCATGGTCCTCCGGCCCGGTCACCCCTACCACGGAAGCCGGCGCCATGAGCTCTTCCAGGCCGTGGCGGAGCTCGAAGCCCACGATCTGGACACCAGCGGGAGTTTCGCCTATTCCAACCTGGGCCCCGCCCTCCTGGGCCGGCTCCTGGAGGTGGCCGCCGAAACCCCGTTCGAGGATCTCCTGGAGGAACGGATCCTGGACCACTTCGGACTCCACGACACCCACTTCACCCCCCAACTGCTGGATTCCCCGTCACTGGCCCGGGGACACCGGGAGAACCTGCGCCCCACACGCAACTGGATCCTCGACGCCTACGCCCCTGCCGGGGGGCTGGCTTCGACCCTCCAGGACATGACGCGCTTTCTCCAACAGGCCATGGAGGGCGACGACGAGTTGCTGCGCCGGAGCCTCCAACCTCTCTGGACGGGAGGCGGGGCCACCCCTGACGCGGGGATGGGATGGGCGCTGGGCACCCTGGACGACGAACCCTTCTACTGGCACAACGGCCGCACCGGCGGCTACCACGCGTTCCTGGGCTTCCTCCCGGAGTCCGGGCGGGGAATCGTGGTCCTGAGCAACACCAGCCACGACGGCGACGCTCTGGCGGTGAGCCTACTGCGGGGCGACGACACCCTTCCGGAACCGGCGCGAAGCCTCTTCTGGACCGCCTTTACCCTGGGGCTCCTGGTGATGGCTCCCTGGGTGGCCTACGGTCGCCGCCGGGAGCTCCGGGCCATGGTCAAGGGGGCCGCCCACCGGCCCCGGGGGAGCATTCACCTCGTGGCCGGCGGGGCCGAGGTGGCCCTCTTCCTGGCACTGGCCCATGTGCTGGGAAGCTGGGACCGGGTGCCGGCCCTGGCCTGGTGGCTGGCCCTGGTCCTGAGCACGGCCTTCCTCCTGTCGGCGGTGCGAAGCGCACGGCGACTCCCGTGGCTCCCGCCCGAAGGCGGATGGAAGCGTCTTCTGCCAGTGGCGGGCACCGTCTTCTCGCTGGCCTTCACCGCCTGGCTGGTCCTCGGACTCTGAGGTGGTCGCTCTGCGAGGACGTCGGCGCCCCCATTGAGGCGCACACCGGTTCGAGGTCGTCGACGGTGAGCGAGGTCCGATCCAAGATCCAGGTCAGATCGAACTCCTCGTCCTGTAGCTCCATCAGGTGCGTCCGCTGGAACCTACGCTCCCCTCCATCGCTTTTTCTGAGGAGCCGCAAGACCTCTCCGGCCATGGTGCTGGGGTTCCAGCCCCCGCCCAACCAACGCCTCATCCATGCCAGATACGTCGACAACCCCTCCGAACGGAACCGGGAGACTCGGCGGTGGCTCGGCTGGGGAAGGGCACCTCGGGCCTTCGGATCAGGGCGGAGGTGGCGTCCGCCGACGAGTTTGGTGAGCTGGCCCACGACCTCAACTCCTTCCTGGACCGCATCACCGGCCTCATGGACGAGCTCCGCCGGACCACCGGGCGAACGGTCACCCTGAACGCACGCCTCACCCACCTCACCCGGGACGCCCGGGAGCAGCTCGAACGGGTGGAGGCGGCGGTGGCCGAGGCGCTTCCGGACGACGAGGAGGAGTAGATGACGGACAGCGACTGCTCAGCCGTCTCCTGGCGGACCCGCCGTCGGATCGA
>SKVI01000191.1 GCA_007129525.1 Gemmatimonadota bacterium
CAACATGATCATGAACCCCGAAGAGATGGCCCAACGGCATCCCGTGGTGCAGGAGCTGCTCAGGGACTACCCCGTGATCATGCCCTACCAGAACATCTCCGAGGAGCAGGCCGTCGCCATCGTCGAGTACCTGCGGACGGTGGACGGGGAGGGGTAGGCGGGACCGGGCAGGGCCATTCCGGCAGAGCCCGCCGCCGGTCCGCCTCCGACCGCTGGATCCACCCCGGCGGCCGCGCCGTCGTCAACGACCGCGGCACGGGTCATGTGCCCCCGCTTCCCCGGCAATCTCTCCAAACGGAGAGATCTCTTTCGTGCACCGGGGCTTTCGGCGTCTGTCTTTCGGCCGATACCCTGTGGGTAGCTTCTGATGTTCAGGTTCCGACCCTTCCGAAGCCCCTGACGCATGCTCGCCCCCACACCCCTTGCCGCCCTCCTCCTGGTCGCGGCCGCCGCCCTGGCGCCGGTCCCGCCCGATGGGGTGTCGGACGATTGCGGTGTCTTCCCCCTGGCGCCCGACGCGGTGGAGCAGATCCGGCACCGGACCCTCCAGCTCAGGGGCGAGATGCCGGCGGTGGGCTTTCCCACCCGGGTCCGCCTCGGCGCCGGGTGCGGGATGGGCACCGAAGCCGGGCCCCTCACGTCCCGCCTCGAACTCCAGGGCTTCGGGGCGGGTCGGGACGGCCATCTTCGCCTCACCCCCGGTCGTCCGCCTGACGCGCTCCCCGAGCGTCTTTCCGACCGACTCCTCCCGGGCGTTCGACTCCGCGCTGCCCAGCCCCTCCACTCCCGGATCCTCCTGGAGACGGATCTGGTGGTTGAAGTGGGCGCACGGGGGACGGGCGGGCGGGCCCAGGCGCTGGCTCTGCACGTCGACCTGGGACCCTTCTACGGGTGGGTGGGACGCCGGGCGCCGGCGTACGGACCCGGCCGAAGCGGCGGGCTCATCCTCTCCGGAGCCGTGCCTCTGGACGGCGGGGGCGTGGGGCTCATCGAGCCGGTGGGGCTTCCGGGGTTCCTCGAGGCGCTCGGGCCCATGGACCTGGAGGTGGCCCTGGCCCGGGGGAGCCGAAACGGCGACATCACCGCGCCGTGGCTCCTGGTGGGACGGGGCACCCTCGCTCCCGGTGCCGGCTTCACCCTGGCGGTGAACCGGGGCCTCATGTTCGGGGGCGACGGAGCCGCGTCTGTCACCCCCCGTCTCCTGCTCCTGGTCCTGGCCGGTGCCCATGCCCGGGACGACGACGGCGAGGTGGTGCCCTTCTCCAACCAGATCGCCTCCGCGGAGGTGGCCTGGCGGGGACGGGTGGCCCGGTGGCCCCTCTTCGCCTACCTGGAGTGGGGCATGGAAGACAACTCCGGTGCCTGGATCCGGAGCCCCGGCGTGGTGTCGGGGGTGGAGGTGGCCGACCCCGAACGGCCGCTGCGCGTGGGCCTTGAGCGGACCTACCTCTCGGGCGTCACCGGCCACGGGATCTGGTACCGCCACAGCGTCTACCGGGAGGGGTGGTCGGATCGGGGACGGCTCCTGGGCCATCCCCTGGCAGGACCCGGCACCGAGTGGCTCCTTCACGGCGCCCTCCACCAGCAGCCGGCCCGGGACGGGGGCGGGCGCTGGGAGGTGGAGTTGGGCTTTCGCACCCGGGACCGCCTTCCCCAGAACTCCTACGCCCCCGCACTCCAGGGGCGGAGCTACGGCGGATTCCTGGGGGCCCGGGTCGCCGTCGATGGGGTGGAGCTCTTCGGGCAGGTGGACGGCGAGCGGCTCCGGGGCGGAGACGGACGCTGGATCGAAGGACGGGCGGGGGTCCGGTGGAAGGTGGGCGGGTATGGCGAGCCCCGCCCGCCGAGGCTCTGCCGCCGGACCGGCTCCGCCCGAAAATCTTGTCTCAGAAGGCTTCCCCTGATATTCTGACCCTGCGGGATCGTTGCGGGCGTGTTTGTCGAAGGCTTCGGCTTGAGCCCGCTTCCATCTGTCTCCCCCCCCGCAGGAGGCCCACGTGCCTGCAGCGGTCTCATCTCCTCAGTTTCCCCCGCTCGAGTCCCACTTCCGGGACCTGGTGGCGCAGATGGACAGCGTCTTCTGGGTGGTCACCCTGGACGCCGAGCTCGTCTACGTAAGCCCGGCCTTCGAGACCATCTGGGATCGTCCGTCGGCGTCGGTTCTCGGCCCGCTGGACGCCTTCCTCGAGACCGTCCACCCGGAAGACCGGGAGCGGGTGTCGGCGTGGGTTTCCCGGGGCCTGGAAGAGCGCGAGCCCCAGGCCGCCCACTACCGCATCCGGCGGCCCGACGGCACCACCCGCTGGGTGCACACCCGGGCCTTTCCCCTCCGCGACCGGCAGGGGCGTGTGCAGCGCTTCGCGGGTCTCACCGACGACATCACCGAGACCCGCCAGACCCGCCGCGAGCTGACCGAGACGGCCCGGCGCCTGCAGCAGACCTTCGCCAGCCTTCCCGACGCGGTCTTCATCGTGAGTGCCCGGACCCGCACCATCGTGGAATGCAACCCCGCCGCCGAGCGGATCTTCGGCTACACCCGGGACGAATTCATCGGCTCGGGCACCCGCATGCTCCACGTGAACCAGGAGAGCTACGAGGCCTTCTCTCGGGACTACGATCCCGACCTGGAGCGCGACGGCGTGGTGTGGGTGGACTGGACCATGAGACGAAAGGACGGCACCACCTTCGAGTCGCGGCACACCGTGAGGGTGCTCCAGCCGGAGGAGGGACTCGAGAGTGGGGTGGTGAGCGTGGTCCGGGACATCTCCCGGGAGCGGCAGCTGGAGCGACGCCTCCAGCAGACGGAGAAGCTGGAAGCAGTGGGACGGCTGTCGGCCGGGATCTCCCACGACTTCAACAACGTCCTCACCGTCATCCGCGCCCATACCGAGATGGTCCGGGACGCCCTCCCGGAGACCTCCTCCCTGCGCACGGATCTGGGTGAGGTGCTCTCCGAGGTGTGCCGCGCCCACGAGCTGACCCGGCGACTTCTGGCTTTCGGGCGCCGCCAGGCGCTGGATCTCCGGGTCCTGGACCTGGCGGAGGAGGTCGGCGCAATGCAGCCCACCCTGCGGCGCTTGATCCCGGCCCACATCGACCTTCGGCTCGAGCTGGCCGACGGGCCCGCCAGCCGGGTGGAGGCCGACCCGGGCCAGCTCCACCAGGTGGTGCTGAACCTGATGACCAACGCCGTGCAGGCGGTGAGCGGGAAGGGCGACATCACCCTGAGGGTGGCGCCGTACGCCCTCTCCGCCGAAGAGGCCGGGGCGCTTCCCTGGGAAGCCCGGCCCGGCGCCTACGTCAGCCTCACGGTGGAGGACACGGGAGTGGGCATGTCACCGGAGGTGCGGGAACGGATTTTCGAGCCTTTCTTCACCACCAAGCCCCCCGGGGAGGGCACAGGGCTCGGGCTCGCCTCGGTGTTCGGCATCGTCAAGCAGAGCGGGGGCCACATCACGGTGGACAGCGAGCCGGGCCGGGGGACCCGCATGCGGGTGCTTTTTCCCGGAACCCTCGATGCGCCGGCGTCGGCAGAGGAGGGGGAAGGCGAACGGCGGGAAGAGGAGGACGGGAAGGCGGCGGAACGCGAGGAAGGCGCGGGCCGGTCGACCCTGCGGGTTCTGGTGGCCGAAGACTCTGTCGCGGTGGGCGAGGTGGCCCGACGCATTCTGGAGCGGGCGGGACACGCCGTGGAGGTGGCCATGGACTTTCCCGGAGCCCTCGCCCGCGTGAGGGACGGGGTAGCCGACCTGGATCTTCTGGTGAGCGACGCCGTCATGCCCGGAATGACGGGCGCCGAGTTCCTGGCTCGGGTTCGGGAGCTGGCTCCGGACCTCCCCATCGTCCTCATGTCCGGCTACTCCCGGGACGAGCTGAAGGGAGGCATCCGGGACCGGGCCGACACCTTCCTGGAGAAGCCCTTCTCCCCAGACAGCTTCATGGAAGCGGTGGATGAGGCGTTGGAAGGCTGATCGGCTTCCCGGCGGCTGAGGCGAATTGCCTGCCCCGCTTGCGGTTCGCCCCCGGATCGGACACGCTTATAGGCTCGACCCGACAGCACCATGAGCCCTGATCCATGGAAGGTCCCGTGTTCGAACCAAACCAGGAAGGCCTCGAGGCGATCCTCCAGAGCGTCCCGGATCTCGTCCTCGTGATGGACGCCGACGAGCGCATCCACTATCTGAACCGGGCGGAGGCCGGCTACGACCCGGAGCACTTCGTAGGCCTCACAGGCCGGGACCTGGTGCCCCCTGAGTCCCACCAGGTCTACCGTGAAGCCCTGGAGAGACTCCGCCGCACCGGTGAGCCGCAGGAGTACGACGTGGAGGTCGTACTGGAGGACGGCTTCCGTGCGTGGTACCGTACCCGCATGGTCCCTTTCGGCGAAGAAGGCCGGGACGCGGTGGCCGCCGACGACGAGGGTGGTTCCGGCTTTCCCGTCCTCCTCATGGCCCGCAACGTCACCGAGCTGAAGGCCATGGAGGCGGAGTTGGACCGCCTCCGGCGCCTCCTTCCCATCTGCTCGTGGTGCAACAAGATCCAGAACGAGGAAGGCACCTGGGAGCAGCTGGAAGACTACCTCGCCCGGGAACAGAACACCGAGGTCTCCCACGGGCTCTGTCCCGACTGTTTCGATCGCCAGATGGAGGGCCTGGACAGCCCCGGAGACACCAACGGGAGCGCTGCCTGAGGGGGTGATCCGGGGGAAGACCCCCTGCGTGTGGGGGTACGGGAACGCCGGCTTCCCGCACGGGCCCGAGGAATTCTTGCGCTGGAACCGGTGTCCCCCGTAGTCTGGCATAGATAGGGGCGTCGTCCCTCCAGGTGGTCGGTGCCCGGCCGGCGTCCCCCGACCCCCCCAGGCCAGAGAGGTGACCCGTGCCCGCCCTCAAGCTCGCCATCGTCATGGGTGGAGGCGTGAGCCTCGGCTCCTTCAGCGGAGGCGCGCTGGCCGGGGCCCTGCGGAGTCTGCATAACCAGGCCCAGCGCGACGACCTGGACCTGGAGATCGATATCCTCTCCGGCGCCAGTGCCGGGGGGATGAGCCTGGGGCTTCTCCTGCGTAACCTGGCCCTTCCCCAGCCCGAGCACGAGGGCCGTGACTTCTGGGCGGCCCGGGTGGAGGCCCCCATGCACGCCGCCTGGGTCCGGCGGGTGGGGCTGGAGGCCCTCACGAGCCCCGGCGAGCGCACGCCCGGAAGTCTCCTTTCGTCCGATGCGCTGGAGACCCTGGCCGCCGAGATGATGGGCTGGCCCGACGGCACCGCCCCGCGCCGAGACCATTCGGAGGTGGGGGTGCGGCTGGGACGTCGCGTCTACTTTCTTGCCACCCTCATGAACCTGAACGGGATCCCGGTGGTGTCCCGGCGCCTGGCCCGGACGCCGGCCCTGGTGGATGCCCAGGCCGCCACCCTCTTTCGCGACCACCAGATCTACTGCCTGGAGTTCGCCTCCGGCGCCGACGGCGCCCCCTGGCCCCGGGCCGTGTACCGCGACCGGGACGCCCTCTCCAGGCCGGACGCGTGGAGGGAGGTGGCGGACCTCTGCCTGGCCTGCGGCAGCTTCCCCATTGCCTTCGAGCCCCGGGTCGTTCCCCGCCGCGCCCACGAGTTCGGCGCCCTCTGGCCCTGGCGGGGACGGCCGGCGGGTGAGGCGGTGGGGGGCGGCGCCCTGTATCCCTCCCTCTGGTTCGACCAGCTGGACGAGTTCCCCTTCACCTACGGCGACGGCGGTGCTTTCAACAACGAGCCCCTCCGGGAAGCCATGGCGCTGATCCGGATTGTGGACGGGGTCGGGGATGTGGAAGGCGGAACGGGTGTCGCGACCGACACGGGTGATGCAGCCGACACGGGTGGTGCGGCCGACACGGGTGATGCGGCCCGTTCCCGGTCCGGAGCCTCGCGGGAGAAGGGAGATCGCCGCGCGCTTCTCTTCATCGACCCCCACCTGAGCGGCACGGCCCACACCGAGTTTCTGGGCCTCCACCACCCGTCGCGGATCCGAGGTGACCGGGAAGAGGAGGCGGCCTTCACCCACAAGCTCTTCGCTCAGGCCGGCCCCACCGTCTCGGCCATGGCCGGGCAGGCGGGCTTCCGAGACGTGCGCCAGGCCGACCGGG
>SKVI01000098.1 GCA_007129525.1 Gemmatimonadota bacterium
CTCCTGGAGGACCCGGAGCAGCTTCACCTGTGTCGCTGGACTGATGGTGGCCACTTCGTCCAGGAATACCGTGCCCCCCTGGGCGGCCTCGAAGAGTCCCCGCTTGGAGTGCACCGCACCGGTGAAGGCTCCCTTCAGGTGGCCGAAGAGCTCGGATTCCAGGAGGGTCTCGGTGAGGGCCGAGCAGGTGACGGGGACGAAGGGCTTCCGTGCCCGCTCGGAGACCTCGTGAATGGCTCGGGCCACCAGCTCTTTTCCGGTGCCGGTCTCTCCGGTGATCAGCACGGTGGCCCGTGTGGGAGCCACCCGTTCAATGAGATCGAACACCCGCTGCATCGCCGCCGTCTTGCCGATGATCTTGTCCCGGGGTCCCCCCTCGGTCCTGGCTCGCAGGTGGGCCACCTCGCGCCTCAGCTCCGTCTCTTCGAGAGCCCGCCTCAAGATGAGCAGAAGCTCCTCGGTTCGGAACGGCTTGTTCACGTAGTCGAAGGCCCCCAGCTTCATGGCCTCCACGGCGGTGTCCACGCTTCCGAAGGCGGTCATGACGATGAACTGGGCGTCGGTCTGGGTGGCCGGCGCCGCCGAGAGGACATTCATGCCGTGCATCCCGGGGAGGTTCAGGTCCAGGAGGACGACATCGTAGAGGGTTCGCTCGAGGCTTTTCAGGGCTTCCTCGCCGGTGCTCACCGCATCGACCCGGTACGACTCGTCTCTGAGGGTAGGCACCAGGAGCTCCCGGATCACCTCCTCGTCCTCCACCACGAGCACGCTCGGGGCCGGCTGGGTCGTCGTCTGGTCGTCGGCGCTTTCCGTGTCCCGGCGCCGACGCGGCTCGTGAGTGACGCTGCTTGATGGACTCATGATCCTGACTCCTCGTGGTCGCCAATGCTTCGGATGTCGGTGGGGAGCAGCACGGTGAAGGTAGCTCCCATGGGTTCGTCCTGCTGTTCCTCCAGTAGCAGGTCCCCGCCCTGTCGCAGGAGTGAAAGGCGCGTCAAGGCCAGTCCGACGCCCTCACGGCCCCATCCCGAGATGAAGGGGAGAAAGATCTTCGCCTCACGTTCCCGCGGAATTCCCGGTCCCGAATCCTGGATCCGGACGTAGACCTCTTCCTCGCTCCAGGCTCCGCACGTCACGTCGATTCGACGCTCACTGGGCCAGTCGTCCAGAGCCAGGCGGGCATTTCCCAGGAGGGCCAGGAGGGCCTGCCGGACCTCGTGGGGATCGCCCCACGCGGTGAGCCCACATCCTGCCACCGGACACCTCAACTCGATGTTCGCCGCCTCGAGTTCCGGTCGAAGGGTCTCCACGACGCCGGAGACCAGCCGTTCCAGGTCCAGCGTACGCTGCCGCGGTGTACTGGGATGGGCGATGGCCAGGAGGGTGCGGGCCAGCCCTGCGAGCCGATGGCTCTGCTGCAGGATGAGCCCCAGCTCGTCCTGGTCGCCGATCCCGTTCGCCATCGGGGCCTCGGTGCCTCCCGCGGACGAGGCCGTCGGGGAGCGTTGGCGCCGGCGCAACCGGTCCACCGCCACCTCGATGGCGGTGAGCGGACTCCCAATCTCCCGCGCCAGGACACCCATGACTTCCTGCACGGCCTCCGAATCCCAGTCGGCGGGCTCCCGGGATGGCTCGTGCTGACCAGACGCCTCTCCCGGCTCCCCAAGCCGCCCTTCACCCGTATGGAGCGAAGAAGTCCCACGGCGATCTGACATCAGGTACCAGGCCTCGGGCGGCGGAGTTCGGGTGCGCAGTGGAGGCGGTGGGGCTCACACGCTGGCATCGCCCGCCACCACCCTGAGTACGTCAAAGGCCGTCACGATGCCAGCCAGCTTGCCCTCCTCCACCACCAACGCTCGGTGGATCCTTCCCTGTACCAAAAACTCGGCGAGCTCCCAGATGACCATCTCCGGGTCGACCGTGAAGGCCACCGGGGTCATGATCTCGTCCACCGTGGTCTCGTCCAGAGCCAGTCCCTCGAAGCCGGACGAGCCTGGTACCAGCATGACACTGCTTTCCGGAGCCAGGAAGTAGGCATCAGGATCATCGTCGTCGCCATCGGCTGAGCGGCCGATCCCCTCCCAGAAGGCCTCGGCCACCGGAACCTCCTTGTCCCGGGCCGCCAGCCGGATCACGTCGGATCGGGACACCACGCCCCGGATCCGGCCTTCGGAATCCAGGACCGGCACGCCGCTGATGCCCTCCTGATCCAGCAGCTGAACGAGTGCTTGCACGCTGGAACCCTGTCGAACGGCGATCACGTCGGTCTGCATGATATCACGGACAGTACGCATGTCTGCGGTCTCCATATCGATGTCTGGAGGGTGGGAGGGAGCCCGACCGAACTCGCCGGTGCTCCCAGGCCGACCCCGCAGGGGGTTGATGGCTGTGTCCTGGGTGAAGGCGGGATGGGCCGCCTCGCTTCCCCAAGGGAAACAAGGACCGTGCCGCGGCTGACGGGGAGGCCGGGACGAGCCAGAGTTCCCGGCCGACTCCGGGTGTGCGGGATTCTGGCCTTGCAGTTGGCATGCGGGCTTGCGGAGTGTCCTTGCGGGTCCGCCAGATCGCAAGCAAGGGGATCGCATTTTCCGTCCGGTGCGCTGCAAACGGGGTTCAGTGCGGAGACCAGGTGAGACAATATGTCCTGCCGGGGGACGGGACGGCTCCCCGACGCCGTCACCGGCTTCCCATATCGATTCCACCCTTCTACCTTCGGGAACACCGTGTGCACCTGCAATGCCGGTCCCCTGAGGATCCAAGCCCGATGGAGTCCATGCCCGTCCATCTGAATCGTGAGCTGCTCCCATCGATCCTCCGGATTGTAGCGGCTCCGGTGGTGGTGCTCGACGGCGAGGCCCGGATCCAGCTCTTCAACCGTGCGGCGGAGCAGGTGACCGGGTACTCAGAAAGCGAGGTCCTGAGCCGCCCGGTCTGGTTTCTTCTTCCCGAAGATGAGGAGCCCAGGGCTCGCGAGATCTTCGACGAGCTCTTCAGCGACGGGAGGAACGGCCTGGACGGTCTGGAGGTGGCGTGGGTGACCCATACGGGCGAGCGGCGACCCATGGCCTGGACCTCGGCCCTCATCCGGGACGACGCCGACGAGCCGGCGCGGCTCGTGCTCACCGGACTGGACCTCACCGAGCTCCGCGACCTGGAAGATCAGGCACGGGAGCGAGTGGCGGAGGACGCCCTCCGAAGAGCCCGCGAAGCCGCCCTCAAGAGCTCCGAGGCCCGCTTTTCCGGAATCGTGGAGATGGCCTCCGATGCCATCGTCTCGATGGATGCCGGCCAACGGATCACCCTCTTCAACCGGGGAGCGGAGAAGATCTTCGGGTGGGAGGCCTCGGAGGTGCTGGGCGAGTCCGTCGAGGTGCTGCTTCCGGAGCACGCCCGGGAGCGCCATCGGGATCACGTGCAGGAGTTCGGACAAACGGAGGTCCGGGCCCGCCGGATGGGCGAGCGGCAGGAGATCTCCGGCCGGCGACGGGACGGCGAGACGTTTCCTGCGGAGGCGTCCATCATCAAGACCGAGGTAGACGGAGAGCGGTTCTTCACGGTGGTTCTCCGAGACATTTCGGACCGGCATCGGACCCAGAGGGAGCAACAATTCCTCCTGCGAGCGGGAGAGCTCCTGGCGTCCTCCCTGGACCTGGACATCACCCTCTCCACCCTCGCCGACGCCGCCGTGGGATTCCTGGCCGACTACTGCGTGGTGGACCTCCTCGAGTCGGACGGGGAGGTCCGCCGGATTCGTGTGTCCAGTCGGAAGGGCGCCGATCCGTGGCCGGCCCAGGTCCTCCGGGACGTGGAGTTGGATCGGAGCCGACCCCACCTGGTGCACCACGTGCTGGAAACCGGGAAGGCCCAGATTGTGTCGCCGGTCACCACGGAACACCTGGAAGGCGTGGCTCAGGGGGCTCAGCACCTGGAGGCCCTGCATCGCATGGACCCCGGCTCCTACCTCGTGGTGCCCCTCGAGGCCCGCGGTCGTATGCTGGGCGTACTGCTCCTGGTGGCCTCGACCCGACGACGCCCGTACGATGAGCAGGATCTGGAGCTGGCCCGGGAAGTGGGGCTCCGGGCGGGTATGGCGGTGGACAATGCCCGACTCTACCGTGACGCCCAGCGGGCGATTCAGGCCAGGGACGACGTTCTGGGCGTGGTGTCGCACGACCTGGGGAACCCCCTGCAGGCGATCTTCATCGGCCTCGAGGCCCTGGAGCGGACCCGTCGCCGGGAGGGCGACGAGGAGACGAGTCAGGACTATTACATGTCGGCCATTCGCCGCTCAGCCGAGCTCATGCAGCGACTGATCCACGAGCTGCTGGAAGTCCGGCGGATGGAGGAGGGACACCTGGGCCTGGAGCGCATCGAGCAACCGCTGGGGCCCCTGGTGGAGGAGGCGCTCGAGCTCATCGACCCTCTGGCCCGGGTGAAGGCCGTGACCCTCCGGAGTGAGCTGACGCCCGCCGGCCTGCCCGAGGTACCGGTGGACGCCGACCGTATGCTCCAGGTGCTTTCCAACCTGGTGGGAAACGCGGTAAAGCATACGCCGGAGGCTGGATCCGTCACCATTCGGGGGGCGTGCTTTTCCGACGAGATCCGGATCTCCATCGCGGATACGGGCGAGGGGATCCCCCAGGAGGACCAGGAGCAGGTCTTCGAGCGGTTCTGGAGAGCGGAGCGCACGGGAGGCAAAGGCCTGGGGCTGGGCCTGGCCATCGCCAAGGGGATCGTCCGAGCTCACGGGGGCCGGATCTGGGTCGAAAGCGAAGTGGATCGGGGCAGCACCTTCCACTTCACCCTCCCTCGCACTTCGGAAGACTGAGGCGAAGCGGTGGAAGGAGAGCTGGCCGGAATCCTGGGTCGTCTGGGGATCGCCGCCGGAATCGGACTCCTGGTAGGGTTGCAGAGGGAGCAGGCCGATAGCCGGATCGCCGGGCTCAGGACGTTTGCCCTGACGGCCCTGCTGGGAGCCATCACCGCCCTTCTATCGGTCGAGTTCGGGGGTTGGGTGGTGGCCGCGGGATTCCTGACGGTGGGTGCCTTCGTCGTCACCGGAAACATCATGAAAATGCGGGCCGGGCTTCCCGACCCGGGACTCACGACGGAGGTGGCCATCCTCCTGACGTTCGGGATCGGCGCCTACCTCATGATGGGCCATATCGAGGTGGGCATCGTGGTAGGGGGCGCCCTGGCCGTTCTTCTCCAGCTCAAGGCCCGGGCCCGCAAGATCGTCAGTAAGCTGGGCGACCGGGACGTGGCGGCGGTGATGCGCTTTGCGCTCCTCACCCTGGTGATTCTCCCCGTCCTTCCGAACCAGACATATGGGCCCTTCCAGGTCCTGAACCCCCGTCAGATCTGGCTCATGGTGGTCCTCATCGTGGGAATCGGGTTTGCCGGATATCTGGCCTACCGGTTCCTTGGCGCCCGGGGGGGCACCGCCCTGTCCGGCCTCCTGGGCGGAACCATCTCCAGCACCGCCACCACGGTGAGCTACGCCCGGCGGGTTCGGCGGGTCCAGGGAGAGGCGCCCACTTCAGGGGTGGTGATCATGATCGCCTCCACCGTGGTCTTCGTGAGGGTCCTGGTGGAGATGGGTGTCGTGGCGCCTCAGGCTTTTCCCACCGTGGCGCCGCCGGTGATCACCGTCCTGCTGATCTTCTCGGGGCTCTCGTTCTGGGCCTGGCGCAGGGACACTCGCGATGCGGGTCCCATGCCCGAGCAGGAGAACCCCACCGAGCTACGGCCGGCCCTGGCCTTCGGGCTCCTCTACGGGCTCATTCTATTGGCCGTGGCCGCAGGAGAATCGTGGTTCGGGAGCGAGGGGCTATACGTCATCGCCCTCATCTCGGGCATGACCGACATGGACGCCATTACCCTCTCCACGGCACAGCTCACCCGTCAGGGGCGGGTGGAGGCCGACATGCTGTGGCGGGTGGTCCTGGTGGCCTCCATCTCCAACCTGATTTTCAAGCTGGGCATCTGCTGGGTCATGGGCGGACGAGCCCTCGTCCGCCGGCTCCTTCCGCTCTACGGTGCCGGGGCCGGAGCGATCCTGGCCATCATC
>SKVI01000299.1 GCA_007129525.1 Gemmatimonadota bacterium
CGGCGCTGAGCCAGGTCATCTCCAACACGGCCACCGCGGTGCTGCTGGCGCCCATCGCCTTTCAGCTGGCGGTGGGCATCGGCGCCGCCCCCGAGCCCTTCATGATGACCATTGCGGTGGCGGCCTCCACCGCCTTCGCCACCCCGGTGGCCTCGCCGGTGAACACCCTGGTGCTGGGACCCGGCGGCTACCGCTTCGGCGACTTTTTCAAGGTCGGGGTCCTCCTCCAGCTTCTGGTGCTGGCGGTGACGGTGGTGCTGGTGCCCCTCCTCTTCCCCTTCTGACGTCGCACTCGCCTGCCCGCCGGTGTACCTTTTGGGATTCGGCGACCCGGCGCTGCCAACGGAGGGCCCTGCGCTTCTCCGACAGCCTTGTGGGCTGCGCCTGCTTCCACACCTGAACAACCCAACGATGCTCCCAAGCCGCCAACCCACGGCCTCCGAACGTCGACTCCACCCCCGTGTTCGATCTCCGATCCTTTCCCTCGCCATTGCCCTCGGCGCCCTGGTGGTGGGTGGTTGTGGGCTGGTGCGGGGGCCCGAGGAGCCGGCGCCCATCCCGTGGGATTCCGCGTCGCCTCCCCCCATCGTGGAGCAGATCGAGCTGGAGGACCCGGAACCCATCCCCATGGGCCTTCCCCCGGCCCCCGGGCGCTACGATCACGACATGGACGTGCTCCACTACGAGGTGGAGGTGGTGATCCCGCCGGAGAACGACCGGATCTCGAGCCGGACCCTCATCCGGTACGTGAACGAGACCCGGGGGCCCCATCCGGTGACGCTGGACTTCACCGGACTGGCGGTGGAGGCCGTGCTGTGGGACGGCAGTCCGCTGGACTTCACCCACCGGGACGGGCTGCTGGAGTTCGAGGCGCCGGGACGCATCGGGGTGTTCGACACCCTGCAGGTGGAGGTCATGAGCCGGGGGGTCCCGGCTGACGGGCTGGTGATGCGGGACAACGTGCACGGGCAGCCCGCCGCCTTCGCCGACAACTGGCCGAACCGGGCTCGATTCTGGTTCCCCTCCAACGACCATCCGTCGGACCGGGCCACGGTGAGCTTTACCGTCCACGCCCCCGAAGGACTGCGGGTGGTGGCCAACGGGCTGCAGGTGGCGGAGCCCGAGCCTGCCGCCCCGGAAGCGGCAGGCGGGATCGAGGGCCTGGTGACCTGGCGGTGGGAGACGGCGGTGGCCATTCCCACCTATCTCATGGTCATCGGTGTGGCGGACATGGTGGTCATGGACCAGGGGCTGGCGGCGTGCGGGCAGGCGCCGGCCTCGCCCCGGGAGGACGGCTGCGTACCGGTGACGGGCTGGGCCTTTCCACCGGACACGGCCCACGCCCGAGCCATGTTCAGCCGAGCCGCCGAGATGGTGGACCTCTACACCGATCTCTTCGGGCCGTACCCGTACGAGAAGCTGGCCAACGTCCAGTCCGCCACTCGTTTCGGTGGAATGGAGAACGCCTCGGCCATCTTCTACTCGGAAGAGGCCATCGCCCAGGGTCGGGATATCGAGGGGACGGTGGCCCACGAGATCGTGCACCAGTGGTTCGGCAACTCCGTCACCCCCGCCGACTGGCCCCATCTCTGGTTGTCGGAGGGATTCGCCACGTACTTCGGCGCCTACTTCTGGGAGCACAGCGAGGGGCGGCCCGCCATGCAGGAGCGACTGGACGCCGCCAGGGAGGGGTACCTGGCTTCCGATGTCATCCACCGGCCGGTGGTGGATCACGAGGTGGAGAACCTCCTGGACCTCCTGAACCGCAATTCGTACCAGAAGGGCGGGCTGGTCCTCCACATGCTCCGGTGGGTGATGGGGGATCGAAACTTCTTTCGCGGGATCCGGAGCTACTACCAGCAGCACGCCCAGGGCAACGCCACCACCGACGACCTTCAGGCGGCCATGGAAGAAGCCCACGGTGAGTCGCTGGAGTGGTTCTTCAGGCAGTGGCTTCGTTCCCCGGGATATCCGGTCTTCCGGACCGAAATGACCTGGGATCAAGCCGGTGGACAGGCCCGGGTGACGGTGCGCCAGGAGCAGGACGACGCGTGGCCCACCTTCCGGATGCCGGTAGAGTTCGAGTTCCGGATGGATGGCGGGGTTCACCGGGAGGTGCACCTGGTGGACGGTCGGGAATGGAGCCGGACCATGACCCTGCCCGGGGAGCCGACATCAGTGCGGCTGGACCCCGATGGATGGCTGCTGCTGGAGAGGGTCGAGGCCGCCGGCGGCGGTTGAGTGGGCGCCGGCCAGGTTGGCCCGATCAGCCGGCCAGATCGCTCCTTTGAGCCCGCAAGGCCGGCGCGTCGAGTCCGCGCGGCTGGCACTTTGAGCCCGAGCGGGGTAGATCTTCGGTAGAAGGCCGTTGCGCAGGTACACGGGCGGCTCCGAATCTCCATCCCCCCCCGAGAGGCCCCATGTCCCCAGTTTCCAGATCTCTGACCGGACCCCACCTGATCTTCAACCTGCCGGAGCACCTGGCTGAGCTCCGCAGCGACGAGGCGTACGCCCGAAGCGGTCGCGCCGGCCGGACCCTGGCCAAGGAGGGCCCGCTTCGCCTCACCCTGGTGGCCCTCGACGAGGGTGCGCGGGTGGAGACCCACCTGGCCGAACGCCCCATGACGCTGCAGCCCCTGGAGGGTCGGCTACGCTACAGAGTCGACGATGAGACCTTCGAACTGGATCCCGGCGAGATCCTTTTCTTCGGTCCGGGCCACGCACAGGATATCGAGGCGCTGGTGGAAACCGCCCTCCTCTTGACCATCACGGCGGGGGACGGGGAGTAGTCCGGCTGGCCCCCTGCAACGTTGGTACCCGGCGCTTTATCGACAGCCTCCCCGAACTGCGCGGTCAGATCCGGGACGGCATGTAGACGTCCAGGGGACTGGCCTTGTCGTCCACCTCGTCGTGGCTGGCCTTCCGGAAGGTCTCCACCCACCAGAAGATGTCCTCCCGTTCGATCTTGGCCCGCATGCGCTGCATTCGGGCCTGGCGCTCTTCGTCCGACATGGTGCAGGCGCGGAAGATGGCCTCGGCCACGCCTTCCACGTCGAAGGGGTTCACCAGGATGGCATCGTGCTGGAGCTGGGCCGTGGCGCCGGCGTGCTCGCTCAGGATCAGCGCGCCCTTCCCCTCGAGGCTCGCGGCGCAAAACTCCTTGGCCACCAGGTTCATTCCGTCCTTCAGGGGCGTCACCAGAGCCACGGCTGCGGCCCGGTAGTGGGCAATGAGCTCGGGGCGGTCCCACCGCCCGTACTGGTAGTGGATGGGAACCCAGCCCGGTCGGGTGAACTCGCCTGAGATCTGACCCACCAGCCGCTCGATCTCCCGCTTCATGTCGTGGTACTCGGGGATGTCCTCGCGACTGGGCACCACGAGCTGCACCAGGCTCACCTTCTCCTGAAGCTCGGGGTAGCGGGCCAGCGCCAGGCGATAGCCCTCCAGCTTGTTGGGGATTCCCTTGGAGTAGTCCAGCCGGTCCACACCGAGGATCACCTTCCGGCCCGGGAACTCGGTCCAGAGGCGGGCCACCCGTTCGGAGATCTCCGGGGACGCGGCGGGGCCCGCGAACTCCCGCACGTCGATGGAGATGGGAAAGACCCCGATGCGAACCGTGCGGCCGTCCACCTCGGCCCGGACCACCCGGCCGCTTCCCTCGATGTGGGCGTCGGGGCGGAGAGCCTGCAGGCAGTGCACGAAGTTGGTCCGGTCCCGGTCGGTCTGGAAGCCGATGAGGTCGTAGCTCAGGAGCGCGGTCATGACCTCGTCCCGCCAGGGCAGCTTCACGAAGAGATCCCGAGGCGGGAACGGAATGTGGAGGAAGAAGCCCAGCCGGTTCTTGACCCCCTTGCTCCGCAGGTCTTCTCCCAGCGACATGAGGTGATAGTCGTGGGCCCAGATGAAGTCGCCTTCCTCCGCCTCGTCGGCCACCACCTCGGCGAAGCGTCGGTTCACCGCCTGGTAGGCCTTCCAGAAGGCGGGATCGAAGTTGCACTGGTCCAGGAAGTCGTGAAAGAGAGGCCAGACCACCTGGTTGGCGAACCCCAGGTAGAAGTCGTCCACTTCCCGGGGCGAGAGTCCCACTCCACGCACGTGGTAGCCCAGCTCCTCCTCCTTGTCCTTCAGAACCTCGTCCACTTCGGGAATCCGCTTCGGGTCGACGCCTGGCCAGCCCACCCAGATGCCGTCGGTCTCGCGGAGCACGGGTTCCAGGGCCGTCACCAGCCCACCCGACCCCCGCTCCAGGTGCCAGGCGCCCCCGGACTGCTGCTTCATGACCAGTGGAAGGCGGTTCGAGACCACGATGAGGCGTCCGCGGGTCGGCATTCTCGGGTTCCTGGTTGGGTGGGGGGTGGACGACTTCAGCCGGGAAGAAGGCCGGGAAAGGGTGTCCGCCTGTCCGGACCTCCCGGTATGAGGAACCACAGATCGGGAGGGTTGTTCCTTGGGTGCCCCACCCTGTACATCTTCAACGGTCTTCTGCCCGCATCCTCCACACGGCAGGTCTGCCACGTGTCCAGAGAACAGAACCAACCCCACCAGGCCGCACCGGAGCGGGGGAGCCCGGCGGAACGGGACGCCCCGGAGATGCCCTCCGACCCCCACCGCGGCGACTCGCCGCCGTGGCTCCTTTACGGCGCATATGGTTACACTGGTCGGCTGCTGGCCATGGAAGCCCTCCGACGAGGGCACCGTCCCATTCTGGCGGGACGCAGGGAGGAACCGCTACGGGAGCTGGCCCATGAGCTGGAGGGACGCACCCCCCGGGAGCTGGCAGACGAGCTGGGCCATCCCGAAACCGTCACCGCCCGCCATGAAGGGGAGCATGCGCCCGACGTCGATCCGGACGCTCCGGTGCCTCGCCCGGCGTGGCGACGTTTTTCCCTCGACGACCCGGACATGCTGCGCCGGGAGCTGGAGGGCGTATCGGCGGTGCTCCACGCCGCCGGGCCCTTCATCCACACGGCCCCGCCCATGCTGGAGGCGTGCCTGGAGGTCGGGGCCCACTACCTGGACATCACCGGCGAGGTGCCGGTCTTCGAGCGGGCCTTCGGTCTCCACCAGCGGGCCCGGGACGCTGGCGTGGCCCTCCTTTCCGGGGTGGGGATGGACGTGGTGCCCACCGATGGGGCGGCAGCGCTTCTGGCCGAGTCCCTCCCCTCGGGGAGCCGGCTGGAGCTGGCGATCCATTCTCCGGGAGGGCCCAGCGCCGGTACGCTGAAGACCATCGTGGAGGGCGTACCGGGAGGGCTGCTGGTGCGCCGTGACGGCCGTCTGGAGGGGGCCGGCCCAGGGCGAAGGGAGTTCCGTCGCCAGGTGGACTTCGGCCCCGAGCCCCAGGAGGGCCCCATGGCGGGCCGGCTCGGGGGCCGGCGCTCGGTGGCCCCCTACACCTGGGGCGACCTGGCCACCGCCTGGCGGACCACCGGGGTGGGTCACGTCACCTGCTACATGACCACGTCCCGCTGGCAGGTGAGACTGATGCCGGTGGCGCTTCCCCTGCTCCGGGCCGCCCTGTCGGTGGGCCCCCTTCGTCGGCTGGCGGGCCGGGCTGTGGACCGGGGCCCGGACGGACCTTCCCCCGAACTCCGCAGGACCGGGCGGACCCGGGTATGGGGCCGGATGGAGGATGACGAGGGGCGGTGGTCCGAGGTGGTCCTGGAGCTTCCCCAGGGCTACCGCTTCACCGCCGTGGCCGGGGTGCGTGCGCTGGAAGAGGTCTTGGGCCGCCCGGAGCTCCGGGGCGCCGTCACGCCGGCGGGCGCCTTCGGCCATGAGTGGGTGCTGGCGCTACCGGAGCTGGAGGTGGTGGAGACACGCGGATCCGGCGGATGAGGCCCCCTGGCCCCGGGCACTGCTCCGGGTCATCTTCCGCCCATGGACATCAGCGAAGCGCAGCGGCGGGTGGACGAGTGGATCTCCCAGTTCGAGGAGGGCTACTGGCCCCCGTTGGTGAACCTGGCCCGCCTCATCGAGGAGGTGGGCGAGCTCTCCCGGGAGCTGAACCACCGTTACGGCGCCAAGACCCGAAAG
>SKVI01000335.1 GCA_007129525.1 Gemmatimonadota bacterium
CTTGCTCCCGAGTCGCCGGAGGCCGCCGAGGCCGAGGTGGCCCGGGTGGTGGAGATGGGGGCCGACTGGGTGAAGATGCACGTGAACGCCGCCCGGGGCCGTGAGACGTATCCCCAGGTCATCGCCGCCGCCAAGGAGCGACCGATGCCGGTGGCCATCCACATCGAGGAGCTGGCCGACGCCAAGGGCGTGCTGGAGGCGGGGGCCGATCTCCTGGCCCACAGCGTCCGCGACGCGCCGGTGGACGACGAGCTGATCGAGGGCATGCTGGAGCGGGACGTCTGCCTTGTGCCCACCCTGACCCGGGAGCTCTCCACCTTCGTCTACGCCGAGCGGCCGGACTTCTTCGACGACCCGTTCTTTCTGGAGCGCTCCGCCCCCGACGACCTGGAGGCCTTCCTGACGCCCCAGCGGCAGGCGCAGGCTGAGAGCGAGAGCGCACGGTACTGGCGGGAGGCCCTTCCCCTGGCGGAGGAGAACATGGTTCGGCTGCACGAGGCGGGGGTGGGCATCGCCATGGGAACCGATTCGGGGCCCAGCGGGCGCTTCCAGGGGTACTTCGAGCACCTGGAGATGGAGATGATGGTGGACGGGGGGATGTCGCCGGAGGCGGTGCTGGTGTCTGCCACCGGCGAGGCCGCCCGCTGCATGGGGCTCGAGGGCGTTCTGGGAACCATTCGCCCCGGGGTCTGGGCTGACTTCGTGGCGCTGGAGGCCGATCCCCGGGAAGACATCCTCAACATTCGCGAGATCTACGGCGTATGGACGGCGGGGAACCGGATCCGGTAGTCGAATCGGGACTCATCGGGGCGGCCTGAATTCCCCGAAACCCTTGCGGCAGAGGGGGCTGGACCCGCAAATTAGATAACCCTGGACGGGTGCGGCGCGGGAGCGTCGTGGCCGCCGGTGGGTCCCGGATCCGAAGGTCGGCCGGGACCGAACGGCCCCGGCAGTCAGCAAGCTCGGGGTCGCCCTCTTTCCAGGCGTTTAGCGTGACAGGCTCCGTGATCGATGTCGTCACACTGGGGCGAGCCGCCGTTCTCCGGAACGGGCGGTCCCTCTCCGTCTCGCCGGAGAGCGCCGAGTTCCTCCTGCTGGTCTTCCTGGCCGTGGAGGGTTCGGTATCCAGGCAGCGTCTTCGAGAGCTGTTCTGGCCCCACCTCCCGGCCGAGGAGGGAGACGACCGCCTGACCGAGACGCTGGAGCGACTGGAGCGCCTCCTGGAGACGGACCTGATTCGCCGGGAAGGCGACGAGATGCGGGTGGACCCACGGCGATTGGACGTGGATGTGGATCAGATCCGGAGCGCCATGGAGGAGGGTCGTCCCTGGGACGTCTTCTCCATCTACCGGGGTCCCTTCCTGGAGGTGGTGGACCTGGCCCGCTACGCCGAGGGCGAATCGGCGCCCGAGGAACTCCAGAGTTGGGTTCTGGCCACCCGAGACCGGCTCGCCTCTACCGCCGAACGGGCCCGGATGCAGGCCGCTTGGGGGCCGGAGACCCACCGGGGGTTCTGGGGCAGGCTCGTCCGAGAGGTTCGCTCCCGAAGCGTACTCTACGCCACCCTCCTCTACCTGGGCTTCGCCGGCGGCTCGATCCAGGTATCCAGTGTCCTGGTCGAGAACACGGGCCTTCCGGACTCCGCCTTTTTCGTGGTCCTTGCGCTCCTGGCTGTGGGGCTCCCCCTGGTGGTCATCGGCGTCTGGATCCTGGAGGAGCTGGAGAAGGAGCGGACCGCCGGTGCGGGAGGGGAGACTCCCGGCTTCAAAGTCGGAAAGCTCCTGGCGCGGACCCGGCTCCGGAACGTTCACCTGGTGAGCCTGCTGGGCGTCCTGGCGCTGGTGTCGGTCACGGGCTGGTTCGTGGTCCAATGGGGGGCGGGCACTGGCGTGCCCGATGCCTGGGCCGAGCTTCCACAGGAGAAGGGAGTCGCGGTCCTGCCCTTCCGCGGGGAGGAGGGCGAGGTTTTCAGGGAAGCGTTGAACCACGACCTGGTGGAGACCATCAACGGTCATCTGTCCCGGGTGGAGGGGCTGCAGGGAACGCTCTGGGTGGTCCCTCAGGCCGACATCCACGCGCACGAGACCCGCACCGCGTTGGATGCGCACCGGCAGTTCGGCGTGAATCTCGTTGTCTCCGGGTCGGTACAGCGGACCGGTGACCTGGCCGAGGTGACCATGGAGTTGGAGGATGCTCGGGCGGGAGAGGTGTTGCGGGCCTCCCGTTTCTCCGTGCCCGTCACCGACGCCCGGCAGCTCGAAGTCAGGGTTCTTGACGGCCTCTCCGATCTCCTGGACCTCGAGGTTACGGGGCCGGACCGGGACGCCCTGGTAACGGGACGAACGGAGGACCGGCTGGCCCACGGACTCTACGCCCAGGGTCGGCAGTACCTGGAGCGCTTCGAGAGAGAGCAGTCGGTAGAATACGGCATCGAGCTCTTCCGCCGGGCGCTCGATCGGGATCCGGAGTACGTGCTGGCTCGGGCGGGTCTGGCGGAGGCCTACCTCAAGCGGTACGAACTGACCCGGGACCTGGCGGACCTGGAGCGGGGTCGCGAGGCTGTGGCTGAGACGCTGGAAGAGGGGGGCGAGCTGGCTGCGGTGCACGTGACCATGGGACTCATCCGGGTGGCCACCGGGCAGCCCGAGGAGGCCACCCGGGTCTTCCGCCGGGCCCTGGCGCTGGAGCCCCACTCCGCCGACGCACACCTGGGATTGGCCGAGGCCTACCAGGAGATGGGTCAGATGAAGGACGCCGAGACGCACTTCTTGAGAGCTGTGGAACTGCGCCCCGGCTACTGGGGCGGCCACAACCACCTGGGTCGGTTCTACGCCCAGACCGGACATCTGGACGACGCGGCGGGGGCGTTCAGCACGGTGGTCGAGTTGGCACCGGACAACCACCGGGGCTGGGCCAACCTCGGGGCGGTGCGGTCGTACCAGGGGGATCGCGACGGGGCGGAGGCGGCGCTACGGACCTCCATCGCGCTCCTTCCGAACGCCCACGCCCTGTCGAACCTGGCGACGCTGTACTTTCGGGAGGGTCAGTACGGCGCGGCCCTGGAGAACTACGAGCGGGCGCTGGAGCTGGATGACCGGGATTACGAGGTCTGGAGCAATCTGGCCTCGGCGATTCGGCACGGAGGCGTGGGAGGGGAGGATCGGTTGAGGGAGGCCTGCGAACGGGTGAGGGAGCTGGCGCAGGAGCACCTGATGGTGAACCCTCGGGGGGTGGATGCCATGACCCGCCTGGCCACCTGTTATGAGATTCTGGGCCAGCCGGACAATGCCCGGGTCATGCTCCGGCGGGCCCTGGACGCAGCTCCGGACGACTTCAGCATCCTCTTCCAGGTGGGCAGCATCTACGAGGACCTGGGGGACCGGGAGCAGGCGGTTCGCTGGATTGGCGAAGCGCTGGCTCGGGGGTATCCGGTGAGGGAACTCGAGAGCTCACCCGGACTGGCCGACCTGCGGCGTGACTCTCGGATCCAGGACGCCATGGAAGAAGCCCGTGAGCGCACCGACCCGTGACCGGGACGGGTGCACCTTCAACTTCAATACACGGAGGACCCATGCCGCATGACAGCGACGTCGCCGACATCACCGTATGCATCTTCACCGACGGCCAGGGCTCGACGGCCAAGGCAGTGCCGGGGCACGCCGTGGTGAAACGTGGGCAGACGATCTTGTGGGAGAACCTTACGGATCACGATCTGCGTCTTGCCTTTCCCGATGCGGACGTGATTTTCGACAACGGGATGGGGCAGGCCCTCCGGGTCGAGGCCGGGAAATCCAGCCCTGCGGTGCGCGTTCGCGATGACGCACCCCGGGGAGGACATCCCTACATGGGGGTGTGCCAGCACCGCGGGCGGTCCGGGATGTGCGTGGAAGGCGGCTCCCACCCGGTGATGATCATTCGCTGACCCCGCGCCGCGGGTGGGCGGGGTCCGGTCAGGCTTCCTCGATCTCGAGGTACACCCACCAGTTGCTCATCCGCTCGGGGTCGTCGGAGCCCTCGTCTCCGGGGCGGTAGTGGCCGATCCAGTCGGCCGGGTCGCCCTTCCACACCCGGTGGTAGCGGTCCAGCTGGTCGTCGGCGCTGAGGAAGTCCAGCTCCTCGCCCAGGATCTCCACCTCCATGTGGTCGTCCACCTCGCCCTCGAAGAGGACCGCGTCCAGGCGGAGCCGATTCCATGCCGGATTGTCCGAGATCCGGTAGAACTTCTTCTTCTTGGGAAGGCGCGTCACCTCTTCGATTCCGCCGCGGTTGGGGCTGGTCACCCGGGCGGTAAAGCGGAACTCCCCTTCGTCCTCCCAGGCGGGCTCCAGGTTGTCGTGGATCTGGACCAGCCGGAGAATCACTCGGATTCGTGTCCCCTTGTCTTCAGCCATGTCGGGTCCTCTTGCTTCGTTGGGTTGAGGGTTGGTCGGCGACCGCCGGGACGCGGGCCAGCCGGATCAGATCGTGGGCAACATAGGCAGGCGGGGCTTCCTTTGTCCAGCGGGGCGCCTCAGGGCGACTCCTCCCGGGCCCATCGGGCCACGGCCGCCGGGAGAGCGCACGGGGCGTCCTCCCCCCGGGCCCGGCGGACCCGGCGCGCCGAGGTGGGCGACATCAGCCGGTCCGGGGTGGCCCCGAGACGGCGGCACCACCGCCGCCACGAAGCGTCGTGAAAGGAGCGGCCCCGCCCGTTGGTGAGGGCGTCCAGGAGGTGGGCCAGCTCGTGGAGGACGGTATCCAGGAGGATGTCCTCCAGGCCGGCTCGGAAGAGGCGGTGGGTGATGGTGACCCGGTGGGTGCCGCCCCGGGTCATGTGGCTCCCGTAGGTGGAGGACATGCGCCGGGAGACCCGTAGCTGCAAGTGATCCGGGAACGCCTCGGCATGGCCACTGGTGCTCCGGGCCCATTGGACGATACGCTGGAGGACCTGCTGCTGGTGTTGGCTTCCCTGACACGGGGTGTCCGGAAGGGGGGCCGGGTTCCGGCCGTTCCTTCCCGGGGCCTTCCCGGGTTCCGAGGCGGCACGGGCGGCGGCCTTCAGCCCCTTCCTCGACAACCGGGCGAGTCGCTTCCGGGCGTCCCGGCTTCCCTGAAGGGCAGGGCCCAGGAGATCCCACGCCTCGGGACCGGCGCTCACCACGGCCCGGGCCACGTTGAGCCTCACCCGGCCATCGGCCAGCCTGCGGACGGAGGCCAGGGTGCGCCGGTTCCGCCGGGCGGCAACGAGAGTGGCCCTTGGCCCCCCGCTACGACGTGCGTTGTAGGCCGCCAGGATCCGGTGTTGGACGTGGGGTTCGAGGGACATGGGCGGTTGGGGATATCGGACACGGGTTCGAGTCGACGGGGGGAGTGTGGGAGCGACTTTCCCAACTCCGCCGGGGAACCTACCTTGAACGGCCCGACCGGCAACCCCCAACCAAACGTCGACGGCTCACGATGAGCTCTTTCGAGACCCCTCCCAGGGACGACCCCGCCGAGTTCCGACGGCGTGTGGACGAAGCCTTCCAGGAGGCGCTGGAGCTTGCCGGAGCCGAGCGGGATCCCTTCCTGGAGAGGCTGGCCCGTGACGAGCCGGACGTGCACCGCGAGCTGGTGCGCCTCCTGGAGTTGGAAGCTGACGCGGCACGGTTCATGGATGAGTCGCAGCGAGCCATCTCCGAGGCGGTGGTGGACGGGCTGGGGCGTTTTCAATGGTGCGAGGCCGACGAAATCCAGGGGCTCATGGTGGGTCGGTATCGGCTCCTGGAAGAGATCGGACGAGGTGGGGCCGGTACCGTGTACCTGGCGGAGCGGGCCGACGGGTCCTTCGAGCAGCAGGTGGCCGTCAAGGTGCTCCGGCGGGGCCTCGACACCGACGACACCGTGCGTCGCTTTCTGGCCGAACGGAGAATCCTGGCTTCGCTCCACCACGACAGTATTGCGGCGGTCTACGATGGCGGGGCCACCGACGACGGACGCCCGTACTTCGTCATGGAGTACGTTCAGGGTCGGCCCATCACGGAGTATGCCGATGCCCACGAACTCTCGGTGGAGGA
>SKVI01000359.1 GCA_007129525.1 Gemmatimonadota bacterium
CGCCTCGTGAACAATCTGGAGTGGCTGGGCGACATGAGCATGCTGGACTTCCTCCGGGACGTGGGGAAGCACTTTCCGGTGAACACCATGCTCCGCAAGGAGAGCGTTCGGCGCCGCCTGGAAGACGAGGCGGTGGGGCTCAGCTACACCGAGTTCTCCTACCTGCTGTTGCAGTCGTACGATTTCTACCGGCTCTTTACCGACTATGGCTGCCGCTTCCAATTCGGCGGCAGCGACCAGTGGGGCAACATCACCGGAGGCATTGAACTGGTTCGCCGGATGACCGGCGAGAAGGTGTACGGGGCCGTCTTCCCCCTCATCACCACCGCCTCGGGCGTCAAGTTCGGCAAGACCGAAGAGGGAGCGGTCTGGCTCGACCCGGAGCGCACCTCCCCGTACCGCTTCTACCAGTACTGGGTGAACACCGATGACGCCGATGTCGGGCGTTACCTCCGCTACTTCTCTCTTCGCCCCCGGAGTGAGATCGAGGGGCTGGAAGAGAGCCTCCGGGACCGTCCCCAGGAGCGGGAGGGCCAGGAGGCGCTGGCCGCCGAGATGACGGAGCGCGTTCACGGCACCGAGGGACTGACCCGGGCCCGGGCCGCCACAGAGGTCCTCTTCGGAGGCGCCGAGATCGAGGGGATGGGCGCCGGAGAGATCGCCGACATCTTCGCCGACGTACCTTCGAGCCGGGTGGCCCGTCGGGAGCTCGAGGGGGAGGGGACGGGGCTCGTGGCGCTCCTGGCCGACGCAGGCGTCACCGGCTCCCGGGGCGAGGCGCGTCGGGGCATCGAACAGGGAGGCGTGTACCTGAACAATCGCCGGGTCACCGACCCCCGGGCACAGGTGACCCTGGACGACGCCATCGAGGGACGCTTCCTGGTGCTGCGCCGGGGCAAGAAGCGATACCACCTCGTGGAAATCGAGGCCTGACGAGCAGCCTGTGGCCCGAGACTACGATGTGATCGTGGTGGGGGCGGGCCACAACGCTCTCGTCTCCGCCGCCTACCTGGCCGCTGCCGGTCACCGGGTGGGGGTCTTCGAACGGCGCGGCTCGGTGGGAGGAGCCACCTCCACCGCCGAGATCGTGCCTGGATACCGGTTCGACCTGGGGGGAAGCGCCCACATCCTGATCCGCCTCACTCCAGTGGTGGAGGAGCTGGAGCTGGAGTCCCACGGGCTGGAGTACCTGGAACTGGACCCCCTCTTCTTCGCTCCGGTCCACGGGGGGGACGCCGTCACCGGCGGGGCCGGTCCGCCGCACACCGCCGAAGAAGGCGACGCTCTCTTCGTCTGGCGTGACGTGGCCCGCACGGTCCGGGAGCTGGAAGCCCGGTTTCCGGGGGAGGGCGAAGCCTACCACCGCTTCATCTCCGAATGGACTCCTTTCGCCCGGGCGGTCCGCGACGCCTTCCTTTCCGTGCCGGGTCCGTTTCAACTGGGCAAGCACTTCGTGTGGCGAAGCCCGCTGAGGGACCGCTGGCAGGAGGCGTTGCCCCGAATCCTGCGTCCCTACGGCGTGGTCGTGGACGAGTACTTCTCCCGCGAAGAGGTGAAGACGCCCCTGGTGTGGATGGCGGCCCAGTCCGGTCCGCCCCCCACCGAGCCCCTCACCGCTCCCTTCCTCCTCTGGCACCCTCTCTACCACGAAGGGGGTGTGGCCCGGCCCCGGGGAGGCTCCGGGGCGTTGGCGTTGGCCCTTGTCCGGAAGATCCGGTCGCACGGCGGCGAGGTGCATACCGGCGCCCCGGTGACCAGGCTCCTGGTGGAGGGGTCGAGGGTGGTGGGGGTGGAGGCGGCGGTTCCCGACCGGGCGCTGGAGCCGGATGCGGATCCGGGGACGGGGCCCTTCCGGTTTCCCGGAGCGGAGGGGTGGCGGGCGCCCGACCTCGACGAGCTGAGCCGGGCTCCCCGGGAGCGCTACACCGCCCGGGCCGTCCTCTCCGGGGCCCACGCCCGGGAGACGTTGGTGAGACTCCTTGCCCCTGAACATCGGCCGCCGGGTGTGGAAGGCATGCGAGCGGGCAACGGGTTCGGGGCCATCCTCCGCCTGGCGCTGGACAGTCCGGTCCGCTACACGGCCCACGGCGGCGACGAAGCCCGCACCGGCCTCCAGCTCCTCTGCCGGGACCGGGGCCAGATCCATGCCGCGTACGCAGACTTCCTTCGGGGCATGCCCAGCCGGGATCCTCCCATGGTGGCCATGACCTTCAGTGCCGTGGACGACACCCTGGCTCCCGCCGGCCACGAGGTGCTCTGGATCTGGGGGCAGTACTACCCGTACGAGCTGGCCACCGGGCAGTGGAACGAGATCGCCGAGGGGGAAGCCGACCGGCTCCTGGACGCCTTCGAGCGCTACGCCCCGGGCACCCGGGAGCGGGTGGTGGGCCGGCTCTTCCAGCATCCGGCGTGGTTGGAGCGGGAGCTGGCCCTGCCCCGGGGCAACGTCATGCATCTGGAGATGAGCATGGACCAGATGTTCGGGATGAGACCCCTGCCGGGACTGGCCGGCTACCGGAGCCACCTGAAGGGCCTCTACCTAACAGGCGCCAGCACCCACCCCGGCGGCGGGATCATGGGGGCATCGGGCCGGAACGCGGCCCGGGTTCTCCTGAAGGATCTGTCCAGGAGGCGAGTGTGAAGCTTGCCAGCGGACGGACCACGGCTCGGAGGCCGCTCAGCAAGTGAGCTACCTCACCTTTCACCTGGTCTTCCTGGCTCCTCCCCTTCTTCTGCTGGGGTTGGCTCTGGCTCACCTGGGCGCCCGACGGCGGAACGAGCTCCTGGGGCGGCGATGGTGGTGGGCCGTGCCGGCGGTGGCCGCCATCGCCTTCGTCTACACCACCCCCTGGGACAACTACCTGGTCTGGAGGGAGGTCTGGTGGTACGGACCCGACCGGGTTGTGGGCACCATCGGCTACGTACCGGTGGAGGAGTACCTCTTCTTTCTGCTGCAGCCCTTTCTGACGGGACTCTGGACGTACCAGGTGCTGGCTCGGCGACGAGGCGCCGCCGACCACGGGATGCGGGAGGTGCCGGGGCTCCGGGTGGAGCCGCCGCCGAGCCGGCCCGGCGTCGTACGGGTCATCGGAGCCCTCCCCTGGTTGGCCCTGGCCCTCGTGGGTGTCTGGCTCCTGAGCTTCGAGGCAGGGGTGTACATGGGGCTGATCCTGGCGTGGGCGGCGCCGGTGGTGGGCGCCATGTGGCTCTACCTGGGACCCTCCCTCTGGAGGATGGTCCACGTAGTGGGGCTGTCGGTGGCGGTACCCACCCTTTACCTGTGGCTTGCCGACATCGTGGCCATGGCGCAGGGGATCTGGGAGATCTCGGAGCAGTACACCCTGGGGCCCAGGCCCTTCGGACTTCCGGTGGAGGAAGCAGCGTTCTTCCTCATCACCAACGTGCTCATCGTCTTCGGGACGCTCCTCTTTCTGGTGCCGGGGATGCACGCGCTGGATCCTTCCCCCACCCCTGCGGTATCTTCCACTCCTGCACAGGTCGGCTCAACACACCAACGGACCGGGTTCATGAACAACTGGAAGAGCGTCGCGCTCCTGGGAGCGTTCATCGTGGTAGCGGTAGCCACCGGTACCTTTCTCTACATGCAGAACCAGGATGCGGCGGAGGCCCGGGAGGGCCCGGCGCTGGAACAGCCGCCCATCGCTCCGGCGGGTGAGATTCCCGAGGCCGAGCTGGTGCACGAAGGTCCTCGGCAGGCTATTCCGCTGGACCACGACGCGCCGATCCCCATGAAGGTGTATGCCTCGCCCACCTGCGGTTGTTGCGGGCTCTGGGTAGACCACATCCGGGAGTACGGGTTCGAGGTGGAAGAGGAGCACCGCAACGACATGGGTGAGGTGAAGCGGGCCCTGGGCGTGGACTTCCAGATCTCCTCGTGCCACACGGCGGTGGTGAACGGCTACGTCTTCGAGGGCCATGTCCCGGGTGAGGATCTCCGGCGATTCCTGGCCGAAGCCCCCGAGGTCCGGGGCCTCACGGTGCCGGGAATGCCCGTGGGATCACCGGGGATGGAGGTGCCCAGCGGCGAGGTGGACGAATACCAGGTGCTGACGTTCACCGCCGACGGGGAGCTGGCGGTCTTCGCCGAGCACGGGCCGGTGCCGCCGGCGGGGGGCTGACGGCCCGACCGTCGCAGGTCGCTGCTCAGGGCCGTCGCTACTCAGGGCCGTCGCTACTCAGGGCCCCCGTTCGGGGTCGTGGAAGGCCGCCGGCGCCGCCAGAATGGAGTCGGGAATCCCGAATCCGTTCACCAGGGGCACCGCGCGCGGGCGGATCTGCCGGCATAGCTCGTCCACCAGGTCCCGGATGGCCTTCGAGCGGGTACCTTCCATGTAGCCCGACTCCAGGAACCAGGCCCGGTCGGCCTCCAGGCGCCAGAGCCCCCAGAGGTCCGCCAGCGCCTTTAGCTCGTCTCCGATGGCCGGGTCGGGGGCCTCGTCCACGGCGCGCTGGAAGCTCTCCAGGACCTTGCGTTCCACGTGGGCCTGGGCCAGGGCCACCAGGTGGGTCTGGCACTCGTTCAGGGCGTCGAAGGAGTCCATCCCGTCGTCGATGCGGCGCTTCAGGCGCCGGGCTGCCGTCTGCAGGAGCCGCTCCTCCCGGAAGTGGAAGGTGTCGCGCATGACCTCCGGATCCCGGAGGTGCTCTTCCGCCGTTCGTCGGCTTCGAACCGGATTGCGCCGCGTGACCTCGGTACCGGCCCGGTCGGCCAGGAACCGGAGGGTGCCCCAGAGTCGGAGGTCTCCCATCTCGTCCCGAAAGCGGGTGAGCAGCCCCCGGGCCACCAGCTGGTAGAGGACCACGTTGGCGCCCTCGAAGGTGGTGAAGACGTCGGTGTCGTTGCGGAGCTCGCCGAACCGGTTTTCCGCCAGGTAGCCCCTTCCGCCGCAGGCTTCCCTGCAGACCTGGATGGTCTCCTGCGCATGCCTGGAGGCGTAGGCCTTGAGCCCCGCGGCCATCACCTCCACCCGTCCCCGCTCCTCGCTTTCCCGGGCCTCTCCGTAGTCCCGGACCAGCTCCCGGACGGCGAAGTGGAGACCGTAGCTGGCGGCGACCCGGGGCAGGAGATCGCGTTGCTGGGTGAGGTAGTCCAGTATGGGGACCTGGGGCTGGCCCGAGGGCCCGAACTGCCGGCGGCGGTCCGAGTAGCGAACGGCGATGGCCAGGGCAGACTTGGCCGTGCTCACCGAGGCGGCGGCGATGGAGATCCGGCCCGACACCAGGGTGCCCAGCATGGTGAAGAACCGCTTTCCGTCGGAGGCGATGGGGCTCTGGTACCGGCCCTCCGGCGTGACCTCAGCGAACCGGTTCAGGAGGTTCTCCCGGGGAATCCGGACGTCGCGGAAGCTGAGCCGTCCGTTGTCCACGCCCTGAAGGCCCACCTTGTCGCCGCAGTCTTCGACCTCGACCCCCTTCAGGGGACGGCCCTCCTCGTCACGGATGGGTACCAGGAGGGCGTGAACGCCGTGCTCCTCTCCTCTCACCTCGAGTTGGGCGAACACGGTGGCCATGCGGCCGTGGGCCGCCGCATTCCCCAGCCAGTCCTTCCGGGCACCGGGATAGGGGGTGTTCACCACGAACTCGCCGGACTCCGGCAGGTAGCGGGCCACCGTCTCCACCTCCCGGACATTGGAGCCGTGGTTTCGCTCCGTCATGGCGAAGCAGCCGGCGAGGCTCAGGTCGGCCATGGGCTCCAGGTAACGCCGGTGATGACGCTCGGTGCCCAGCTGCAGGATGCTGCCGCCGAAGAGCCCGAACTGGACACCGAACTTCACCAGCACGCTGAGGTCCCCGAAGGCCAGGGTCTCGAAGGTGACGATGGAGCCGGGCACGTCGTCTTCCCCCCCGTACTGCTCCGGCAGAGCCATGCGCCCGAAGCCCTCGTCGGCCAGCCGCTGTACGGCCTCCAGGACCCGCTCCCGGTACTGGTCGGCGGGCAGGCCCCGGGGAATCCGGAGGTCGGGGTGGTGCAGGA
>SKVI01000127.1 GCA_007129525.1 Gemmatimonadota bacterium
CCAACTCGGCGATGTGGCTCTCCAGACCTCCCACCTCCGGCGGGTAGTAGATGGAGTGGAAGAGGATTTTCATGCCCTCTCCTCCGTCGCGGCAGAGTCGGAGGAGACGCCGCCGTATGAACCGGGTCCGCGGGCCAGGAAGGCTTCTACGGCCTCGGCCACCCGCAAAGCCGCCCGACCATCGCCGTAGGGGTTGGCTCGCCGGCGGGTTCGCCGCTGGTGGTCGGGCTCCCTCAGGAGGGCTCGGGCACGTGCGACGATGAGCTCGGGATCGGTCCCCACCAACTCGGCCACTCCGGCCCGAATTCCCTCGGGGCGCTCGGTGACCTCCCGGAGCACCAGCAGGGGCGTTCCGAAGGTGGGCGCCTCTTCCTGGATCCCACCGGAGTCGGTGAGAATGAGGGCGGCCCCCTGCAGGCTCAGGGCGAGGTCCCGATACGCCAGGGGCTCTACGAGATGGACCCGGGGATGGGCACCCAGGAGCTCACGGGCCGGCTCCAGCACGTTGGGATTCGGGTGGACCGGGTAGAGCACCTCCAGCTCCGGCTCCTGGGCCAAGAGCGAGCGGACCGCCTCGAAGATCCTCCGGATGGGTGCGCCGAACGATTCCCGGCGGTGAGCGGTGAGAAGCAGGAAGGGCTGCTCCGCCTCCAGGAGCCTCTTGAGCTCCGGCCGGGTAGCCCCACCGCTCCGCTCCACCACCTGCAGGAGGGCGTCCACCACCGTATTGCCGGTCACGTGAATCCGGTCGTCCGGAATTCCCTCCCGCAGAAGGTTCGCCCGGGCGTCGGGGGTCGGGGCGAAGTGCAGGTCGGCCAGGACCCCGGTCAGTCGTCGGAAGCCCTCCTCGGGAAAGGGGCTTCTCAGGTTGCCGCTTCGGAGCCCGGCCTCCACGTGGCCGGTGGCCACCCCCTCGAAGTAGCCGACCAGGGCCGAAAAGAAAACCGTGGCCGTATCACCCTGCACCAGGACCATTCCCGGCCGGAGGTCCTGGAGCACGGAGCGAATCCCTTCGAGGCACCCGGTGGCCACGTCGTAGAGGCTCTGGCCCTCCTGCATGATGGCCAGGTCCATGTCCGGCTCCAGGCCGAAGCTCTCGAGGGCACCATCCACCAGGTCCGTGTGCTGTCCCGTCAGAACGAGATGCACCTGAGCAGGGCCGCCGGGCCTGCGGAGGGCTTCCACCACCGGAGCCATCTTGATGGCTTCGGGGCGGGTTCCCACCACCACCATGACGGTGGGGCGCTCGCGGGCCGGGGACACGTCCGCCGGACCGTCAGGCCGAGTCATCGGAGGTGTCCCTTCGCGCTCGGAGATCCTCGACCTCCTGTCGGAGCTGGGCCACCATTTCGGCCAATAGACCGAAGCCCACCAGGGTCACGCCCACCGTTACCAGGAGAAGAACCAGGGTCAGGAGCGGCCGAAAACCCACCTGGTGAACGAGTCGCAGATAGACGGCCGCGATTCCCACCAGCACCCCGCTCCCGGCCAGGGCGGCCCCGGCCGTGCCGAAGAGCAGGGGGGGCTTGCGCGAGAAGACCAGGAGAAACCAGACCGACAGGAGGTCCATGACCCCCACCACCACCCTCCACCATCCCGAGTACTTGGACGTGCCCGCTCGTCGCGGATGGAGCTCGATGTCGATCTCCGTAACCGAGTGGCCCCGGTCGTGCGCCAGGACCACGAAGAAGCGATGCCAGTCGTGTCGGAGCGGGACCTCCCGCAAAATGGAAGCCCGCACGGCCTTCATGGAGTTCAGGTCCGACGCCGGCACGTCGAAGAGGACTCGCGAGAGACGGTTGTATACCGACGAGACCATCCTCTTGTCATAGGCGCCCACCTTGCGACCACACACGATGTCCCACCCCTCCGCCATCGTCTCCAGGAAGCGTGGAATCTCGTGAGGCGAATGCTGGAGGTCCGCGTCGAAGATCACCAGAACGCTTCGGCCGGTGGCCCGAGCCGCGGTGACGATGGCCTCGGTCTTCCCGAGGTTCTTCCGGTGCTCCAGGACGCGGAAGGAGGGCCAGTCCGCAGCCGCTTCCCGGGCCCGCTCGCCGGTTCCGTCGGTGGAGCCGTCGTCCACCAGGAGTACCTCGCCGTCCAGATCGTGCTCCCGAAACGCCTCCTGCAGCTCCCGGACCAGGTCTTCCACTACCGGAGCCTCGTTGTACGCCGGCACCACCACGGCGAAGTCGCTGCGGAGCTCGAGGGGGGCGGCCGGATCCATGGCCCTGGAGGGTGCTCGGACCTCAGACACGCTTGCGCATGCGGGCCGGAAGAATCCCCAGTTGGTCCCGGTACTTGGCCACGGTCCGACGGGCAATCTGGATCCCGTCCGCCTCCAGGAGGTCCACGATTTTCTGGTCGGTGAGGGGCTTCTTCTCGTCTTCCTGGTCCACCAGGGTCTCGATCTTGGCCTTCACCCCCCGGGCCGAAATGTCTTCGCCCGAGGCGGTGGAGAGCCCGCTGGAAAAGAAGAACTTGAGGGAGTACACGCCCCTGGGGGTCTGAACGTACTTCTCGTTGGTCACCCGTGACACCGTGGATTCGTGCATCTCGATGTAGTCGGCCACCTCCCGGAGCGTGAGGGGCCTCAGGAACTGCACGCCCTTCTCGAAGAACTCGCGCTGCCGGTCCACGATGAAGTTCATGACCTTGAGCATGGTCTGTCGGCGCTGCTCAATGGCCTGGATCATCCAGTTGGCCGAGTTCAGCTTCGAGGCGATGAACTCCTTGTTCTCACCCTTGAATTTGTTGCGATCGCGAGCCACCTCGCGGTAGGCCCGGGAGAGGCGCAGCCGGGGGAGGTTCGTGTCGTTCAGAAAGACATGGTACTCGCCGTCGATCTTGTCCACGATGAGATCCGGAATGATGTACGGGTCCCGGTCGGGCGAGTGCTGGTTCCCGGGCTTCGGATTCAGCTTTGCGATCTCGTCGGCGGCGTCCTGCACCTCCTTGGCCGAGTGTCCCAGCGTCCGGCCGATCTCCGTCCACCGGTGGTTGAGGAAGTCGTCCCAGTGCTCATTCACCAGGGTGTGGGCCAGGCAGTCGGTCCGGTCCAGCTGCCTGAGCTGAATGAGGATGGACTCCCGGAGGTTCCGTGCCGCGACGCCCGGTGGATCCATTCGCTGGATCACCTCCAGCATCTCTTCCGCCTCGTCCACGGTGTAGGGACGGAAAAGCTCCTGGAGTTCCTCCTCCTCTTCCTCCCGCTCCTCCTCGTCCTCGATCTCTCGGGCCCGCTCCTCGGCCACGTTCCGGACATCCTCCAGCCACCCGTTGGCCCCATCCACCACCTCCTCCAGATCGCACGAAAGGAATCCATCGTCATCCACGTTCCCGATGATCTCCTCGCCGAGCCGGATCTTGCGCTCGTCGATGGAAAGATGTCGAAGCTGCTCCATGAGGTGGTCCCGCAGGTCCGCCGTCTCCACCGGAGTGGGCTGGTGAAACTCCTTTTCCTCGTACTGGGCCCTGGAGCCACCGGCATCGAAGCCGTCCAGAAGAATCTCCTCCCAGTCGATCTCGTCCTCGTCGGTCTCGGGCTCCAATTCGTCCAGGCTCACGTCTTCGGTTACGTCGGCGAGGCCCAGCTCGAGAAAGGGGTTCACCTGCAGCTCCTGTTTCAGGTGCTGCTGGAGGTCCATGAGCGGCATGTAGAGCAGCTCCATCGCCTGGTACAGGCGAGGGTTGATCTTCATCTCCTGTCGAAGATCCGCGCTCTGGAAGAGCTTGCCGCTCAGGTTACTCATTCGAGGGTGGCCGGACGATCATAGCGTTGTCGCATCCGGTGTGTGAGGGTGGGCCCCAGGTAGATTTCGGCCGCTTCATCGTTCCAGACGAGCTCCGAGACGGTGCCGCTCAGCCGGATCCGTCCCTCGTACATGATGTACGCACGGTCCACGATATCCAGGGTCTGCTCCACGTTGTGGTCTGAGATGATCACGCCGATGTTGCGATCCCTGAGACCGGCCACGATCTGCTGGATGTCGTTCACCGCAATGGGGTCGATCCCGGCGAAGGGCTCGTCCAGGAGCATGAACTTGGGCTTCTGCACCAGCGCCCGGGTGATTTCCAGACGCCGTCGCTCTCCTCCGGAGAGGGCATAGGCCTTGCTTTTTCGAAGGTGGGCGATGGAGAGCTCCTCCAGCAGGCCCTCCAGGCGCTTCCGCTGCTCCTTTCTCGGGATTCCCGTGGTCTCGAGGATCGCCTTTACATTGTCCTCTACGGTGAGCTTGCGAAAGACCGAGGGCTCCTGCGCCAGGTAGCCCACACCCAGGCGGGCCCGGCGGTACATGGGTGTACGGGTCAGATTCCGGTCGTCCAGGAAGACCTTTCCCCGGTACGGTGGAATCAGGCCCACCATCATGTAGAAGGTGGTGGTCTTGCCGGCCCCGTTGGGGCCCAGCAACCCCACGATCTCCCCCTGGCGGACGTGGATGTCCACGTCGTCTACCACCTTGCGTCCCTGGTAGATCTTGGTGAGTCCCTCGGCCCGGATGACGCTTCCTTCGTAGTGCGTCAGGGCCTTCTCGACCCGTTCGTCCTCGCTGACCGCGCCTACGTCCTCCACCTCCATCAGCGCGGCGGGGTCGGCGACAAAGTCCCCGCCGGTTCCGACAGGACCGGGCCCGGAGCCCGTATCTACCCCGTCGTCCCGGCGCACGTCGTCCGCGCCCGGAGTCACCGGCTCATCTTCCCTGCTCATGGCCTCTCCCGGTCGGGTTCGAGCTGAAGTCCCTCGACCTGTCCCCTGGCCTCGACCCTGTCCATCGCACCATCCAGCATGTAGATGAAGATCTCCTCGGCTTTGATGTAGCTGATGGACCAGAGAGGCTCGCCGATCCGAACGTCCGCCGCCTCCGTGTCCTCTTCTTCTGGCTCCTCGGCCTCGTCCCGTTCGGCCTCCTCCGCTTCGTCGTCCTCCGGCGGCGAGCGATAGAGCGTCCGGGCGTTGCCCCGGGCCTCCAGGTGCGCCAGCCGGTACTGTACGGGCTCGTCGTCGGGGGTCAGGGCGTCGGGCGCCGGGCTCGGTACCGTGTCCGGGGGCTCGACTCCGGGCTCGTCGGTCTCCGGGTCGGCCAGTTCTCCGGGCGGGACCTGTTCGAAGGTGGCCAGGATCTCGTCACCCTCGATCCAGTCCCGGTCCACTCTGATGGCCGGCTCGTCCTCGTCCCGGACCTCGTCGGGGACATCCGGCAGCAGTTCCTCCACGCCGGCGACGCCGGGGTCCAGGGGGTCCTCGGGCTCGAGCTCTACCGGTACCGGCGCCTCTCCCCGCGTTCGGCTCTCGCCCCGGGCCCGCCCCACCGCGTGGACCGTCTCCAGGACCTCGTCGGGAGAGACCACGTCAATGGAATCACCCTCGAGGATGAACTCCTCCGTCACCGCCCGGGGCCTGGGCGGAGGATCGTCGGGGTCGTCGGACTCCCGGTGAACGGCCACAAGGCGCTGGATCTTCTCGTCCTGGAGGTCGATCCGGATCTCCTCACCCACCAGGTCCAGGTCCTCGGTGAGGAGGCGCCCCCGCTCCCGGATCGTGACCCGCTCCAGGATGTCCTCCGGCATATTCAAATTGATGCGCTCCCCGGACATCTCGGCGTCCTCGGCCAGAACCCGTGCACCATGGCTCAGGAAGATGGTCCCCACCTCCTGGTCGAAGGCCAGCGAGTCGGCGTACGCTTCCATGTCGTCCCGGAGAACCTCCACGTCGCCGTCGGCCCAGAAGAAGCGCTCGCCCTCGAATCGGAGGCGGTTTCCCGTGACCCGGTACGGTTCCGGTGGCGTCGGGCCCACCGTCTCCCGCTCCGGCCGGAGGACCGCGCTGGGCCGGCTCCCGATCACGGTGATCCGCTCCTCGTTTCGAAACTGCGTCTCTCCGAGGTAGGTGAGGGTGTCGCCTCGGAGCTCGGTGTCCCGTATCCGATCGGTGAACCGGACGTCGCCCCGGGCGAAGAGCCGGTTCTCCTGTTCGTAGAAGTCCGCCAGCCGCGACTCCAGGAGCCGGGTTTCGGTCTCGAAGTAGACGCTCCCGATGAGTTCGGCGCGCCCGCTCTGCTCGTAGACCACGGCGGAGTCGGACCGGATCCGGGTTCCGTCGGGACAGACCATGGAGGGGTGCGCCAGCCAGGTCACGCGCTGACCGGGCGCGGCCTCCGTGGAGCGCAGGGAGGCGTAGTCTTGCAGCTGGCAGTCGGTTCCCATCTCCTGCGCCTGGAGCGGAGCGCCCCCCACCGCCGGCAGGGTCAGTCCAGCCCCCACGAGGAGAACCGGGACGAACCACACGAGAAGCCGCCTCATGGTCTGCGCCCCCGGGCTTCGAAGTTCTGGAAGTCGATGTCCGAGGTGAAAGAGAGTCCTTCGAGGCGCGACCCCGGCGTCTCCATGACGAAGGCCGAATCACTCCAGATCCGGCCTCCCTGTGGGTCGTAGTGGAGCTCCTCGGTGCGGATCGTCCGATTCTCGCCGGGAATCACCACCAGCACGTTTCCCTGGGCAATCATGCGATCGGTGGACTGGTCGAGTCGGCCCCGGTCGGAGGTCACGCGGGCCCGCTCGCTTCCGTCCTCATGGAAGACGATGAGCTCCAGCCGACGGAGGGCCGCCGACGCCGAGTCGTTCCACTGAAAGGCGGTATCGTAGACCAGATGGGCCTCGATCTCCCCGTCCTGGCTCACGTACTGCTCCCCGCCCATCACGATGAAGTCGGCGTCCATGGCCAGCACCTCCTCGGAGACGGTGGCCACGTCGCCCTCTTCTTGGCACGCGGCGATCCAGACCGTGGCCAGGACCACCCAGAGGCCGGCGACCCGGATCGTCATACAACCCCCGCCCGAAGGATGTCGTGGAGGTGGATCACGCCCTGGAGACGACCGTCGTCGTCCACCACCGGCAGTGCCATGATCCCGAATTCCTCCATCTCCCGGACCACGGCGCCGGCGAGCCGGCCCACCGGAGCCACCTGGGGTGAGGTGGTCATGACCTGGGCCACCGGCACGTCCAGGAAGTCGGCACGACGATCCATGAGGCGGGTCAGGTCGCCGGCCGTCACCACACCTACCACCCGCCGACGCTCGTCCACGATGGGGACCGTCCCCCGCATGTGGGCAAGGGGCACGATGCAGTCTCGCATGAGAGCCGTCTTCGGAACCTCCGGATACTCCTCTCCCACCATCAGGTCCTCCACCCGAAGGGTCAGCTTGCGGCCCAGGGCGCCTCCCGGATGGAAGCGGGCGAAGTCCTCGGCCCGGAACCCCTTTCGCTGCAGGAGCACCATGGCCAGGGCGTCGCCCATGGCCTGCGCGGCGGTGGTGGAGGACGTGGGAGCCAGGTCCAGGGGACACGCCTCGACGCTCACGGCACAGTCCAGCACGGCGGTGGCGTGTCGGGCCAGGGGTGAGTCCGTCTTGCCGGTGAGGGCTACCATGGGCACTCCCAGGCGTACCATGTACTCCACCAGCCCCGCCAACTCCGAGGTGGCGCCACTCTTGGAGATGAAGATGCCCACGTCATCGCGGCCCACGAGCCCCAGGTCGCCGTGGAGCCCGTCCACTGGATGGAGGAAGGTGGCGGGGGTCCCGGTAGAAGTGAGGGTGGCCGCCAGCTTCCGGGCCACGATCCCGCTCTTTCCCACCCCGGTCACGATCACCCGTCCCCCGCCCCGGTAGAGCAGTTCCACCGCATGGACGAAGCTCTGGTCCAGGCGGTCGGCCAGGCTCGCCACCGCGTCGGCCTCGGAGCGAAGCACACGTCGTCCCTCCGCCAGGAGCCCGTGGACGTCGGAAGACGTCTCGGCCACGCCGGCGGTCTCAGGGGTCTCGGTGTCAGTCTTCGCTTCGGGCGACACAGTAGGCCTCCACCAGTTCATCCCATTGTCCCCGGGCCTCCAACAGAACCCGGGCGAATTCTCGTACGGCTCCGTCACCCCCGCTTTTCCGGGTGGTGAAGAGCACTTCCCTTCTCACTTCCGGCACCGCGTTTCCCACACCGGCGGGCAGGCCCACCCGACGCAGAACCGGCAGATCCGGGAGGTCGTCTCCCAGCATGGCGACCTGCGACCAGTCGAGCTCCAGCCGGGCGAGAAGATCCTTGAGGGCAGGAATCTTCATCCCGCCTTTCCTCTGAATACACTCCTCTACCCCGAGTTCTTCGGCCCGCAGTCGGGTGGCCTCCGACGGGCGGCCCGAGAGAAGGGCCACCTCGATCCCTGCGTCTCGCATCAGGTGGACCCCCAGGCCGTCCTGGATATCGAAGCGTTTGAGCTCGACGGGGGTGCCGTCGCGGGTGGCGCCCAGGTATACCCCGGCGTCGGTGAGCACGCCGTCCACGTCCAGCACCACCAGGCGGATGCGCCGGGCCAGCTCGGGCGGAATCCGATGGCCGCCCGACGCCCCGGCAGGGGCCTCGCCGGCCCGGCTCCCGCCTGGAACCCGTTCCCTTCCGGCCATGGAGCTCACCCCTCCCGGGCCTCTCGAAGGGCCATCACCTGCCCCAGGAGGGAATCCAGCGCCTCCAGGGGCAACATGTTTGAGCCGTCGGACGGCGCCGCAGCCGGCTCCGGGTGCGTCTCAAGAAAGAGGTGGTCGCAGCCCGCCGCCACGGCACCCCGGACCAGGGCCGGAATGTGCTCCGGATCCCCTCCGCTGGATCCATCGGCCCGTCCCGGGCGCTGCACCGAGTGGGTCCCGTCGAAGACCGCGTCCACGCTGCAGGCCGTGCGGATCCGGCTGAAGGACCGCATGTCCACCACCAGGTTCCCGTATCCGAAGAAGGTCCCCCGCTCCGTGACGGTGACCCGGTGGGCCCCACCTTCCCGGGCCTTCTCCACCACCGCCGCCATCTCCTCGGGGGCCATCCACTGTCCCTTCTTGATGTTCACCGCGCCACCGGCCCCACCGGCCGCCACCACCAGGTCGGTCTGCCGACAGAGGAAGGCGGGAACCTGCAGCACGTCCGCCACCTCTGCGGCCAGCCGGGCCTGCGGCGGCTCGTGGATGTCCGTGAGGACGGGAAGACCGGTGGCCTCCTTGACCCGGGCCAGCCTCCCAAGCCCCTCCTCGAGCCCTGGTCCCCGGGGCGAGTCGATGCGAGAGCGGTTCGCCTTGTCGAAGGAGGCCTTGTAGACCACGGGGATCTCCCACCGCCGCGAGAGGTCGGCCAGGAACTCCCCGATCCTCAGGTTCAGGTCGTCGTCTTCCAGGACGCATGGGCCGGCAATGAGAGTAAAGTCGTCGAAGAGCGCCATGGCAGTCAGCCTTCCCCGGCCATTCGGGCCGCCGGCTCGCCCGGCTCCTCCGCACCCAGCCCGGCGGCCGCCGCGGCGGCGCCGATGAAGGACGCGAAGAGGGGGTGGGGCCGGTTGGGCCGGCTCTTGAGCTCCGGATGGAACTGGCAGCCGATGAACCACGGGTGGTGCGGGAGCTCGACCATTTCCACCAGCTTTCCGTCGGGCGAGATTCCGCTGACGCGAAGCCCCTCCGCCTCAAGCTGGTCCCTGTAGTGGTTGTTCACCTCGTAGCGGTGCCGATGGCGTTCCGAGATGGTGTCGGTCCCGTAGATCTCGCGGACCCGCGACCCCTCGACGAGCCGGGCCGGGTAGGCGCCCAGTCGCATGGTCCCCCCCTTGTGGGTCACGTTGCGCTGCGAGTCCATGAGGCAGATGACGGGGTCCGGCGATTCGGAGGCGAACTCCAGGGAGTGGGACTCATCGAGCCCGCAAACGTTCCGGGCGAACTCCACCACGGCGCACTGAAGTCCCAGGCAGATGCCGAAGAAGGGTTGGTCGTTCTCGCGGGCGTAGCGGATGGCGTTCAGCATGCCCTCCACTCCCCGGGGACCGAATCCACCGGGAATCAGGAGCCCGTGGTAGCCGGAGAAGCGGGGCTCCGACTCGAGGCCTTCGAACTCCTCCGAGGAAAGCCAGTCCACCTCGACCCCCACGTCGTGGGCGATCCCTCCGTGGATCAGTGCCTCCTGGATGGACTTGTACGAGTCCACCAGCTCGGTGTACTTGCCCACCACGGCGATCCGTACCCTGCCCCGGGAGGGCCGGACGATTCGCTCCGTCATCCGGGTCCATTCCTCCAGGTCCGGAGCCGGCGCCTCCAGACCCAGGAGCTCCAGGACGTAGTCGTCGAGCCCCTGACGTCTCAGCTCCAATGGTACCTGGTAGATGGACTCGGCATCTCGAGCCTCCACCACTCCCCGGTAATCCACGTTGGTGAAGAGGGAAATCTTCTTCCGGATTTCCTCGTCCAATGGGTGCTCCGATCGGCAGATCAGGACCTGAGGCTGGATTCCGATCTGCATGAGCTCCCGCACGGAGTGCTGGGTGGGCTTGGTCTTCAGCTCACCAGCTGCGGCAATGTAGGGCACCAGGGTGAGGTGAATGTAGATGGCCTTGCTGGCCCCGACCTCCTGCCGGAACTGTCGGATCGCCTCGAGAAAGGGGAGGCTCTCGATGTCACCCACGGTGCCGCCGATCTCGGTGATCACCACGTCGTGGTCGTCGGCCAGCTTCCGGATGTTGGACTTGATCTGGTCGGTGATGTGCGGAATGACCTGGACCGTGGAGCCCAGGTAGTCGCCGCGCCGCTCCTTGTTGATCACCGCCTGGTATATGCGACCGGTGGTGATGTTGTTGTCCTGGGAAAGCGACTCGTCGATGAAGCGCTCGTAGTGCCCCAGGTCCAGGTCGGTCTCGGCTCCATCATCGGTGACGAACACCTCTCCGTGCTGAAAGGGAGAGAGCGTCCCCGGGTCTACGTTGATGTACGGATCGAACTTCTGGATCGTGACCCGCAGCCCCCGTTCCTTCAGGAGTCGGCCCAGCGACGCGGCGGCGATTCCCTTCCCCAGAGAAGAGACCACGCCGCCGGTGATGAAGATGTATCTGGTGTCCCGTTTCGAGTCGGTCATGTGCGGTGACTGAGGGTGGATGTGTTCGTCTGCCGAGAAAGAACCTGTTCCATTCTGATGACATCCGCCGCCGTGTCCACCCCTGGACCCGCATTCTCCACCACGGCGACGCCCATGGAGATGCCGTCTTCCAGCGCCCGCAACTGCTCCAGCCGCTCGAGTTCCTCCAGGGGCGAGGGGGCCAGGGCGACCCAACGTGCCAGCGCCTGCCGACGGTAGACATAGATGCCGAGGTGGCGCAGGAACGGGGGAGCGGACAGCTCTTCCGCGGTGGGCTTCCCCTCCCGTTTGTACGGGATGCCCGCTCGAGAGAAGTAGAGTGCCCGGCCTCCCTTCCCCATGGCCACCTTCACCACAGAAGGGTCTCGTCGTGATTCGGCATCTCCCACGGGGGTGGCACAGGTGCCCACGTCCCAGCCGCCGTCGCGGACCAGGGTCAGGGCACGGGCCAGGTGGGCCTCCTGAACCAGGGGCTCGTCCCCCTGGACATTGGCCACGATGTCGTAGCTCCGGTACTCTTCGCGCTCCACCACCTCGGCCACCCGATCGGTTCCGGAGGGATGTCGGGGGTCGGTGAGAACGCAGGGGGCCCCCATTTCGGTGCAGAGCTGTCGCACCTCCTCCGACTCGGTGGCCACTACCACCCGGTGGAAGATCTCCATGGGCCCTACCCGCTCCCACACCCACTGAAGGAGTGGCTGGCCCAGAATTGGATGGAGCGGCTTCCGCTCCAGGCGACTGGAGCCGAGACGTGCGGGGATGACCGCCAGCACCGAATCGTTCATCGGGCTGGGGTCCAGATCGGGGCCGGGGAGTGCTTTGCAAGTTTCACGCCACGGAAGTTATGGTCCCGCTGCCCCTGAAGCAAGGCATGGTTCCGGACCGCCGGGAGGCTGCACTCCGAACGCCGCCGGCCGCACCCGCCTGCTCAACCGTCCTGTCGGATGAAGTTCTTCAGGAGGGTGCGCCCACCGTCTGAGAAGAGGGATTCCGGGTGGAACTGAACGCCCCAGACGGGCCGCTCCCGGTGCCGGATGGCCTGAATTTCCTCCTGGCCATCCTCCTCCCGGGACCAGGCCACCGGCTCCAGCGAGCCCGGGAGCGCGTCCGGATCGGTGACCAGCGAGTGGTAGCGGGCCACCTCCAGGGGGTTCGGCAGGCCCTGGAAGAGGCCCGTACCCTGGTGGCGGATCCGAGTCGTCTTGCCGTGCATGACGTTCCGGGCTCGGATGGTGCGACCGCCGAATGCCTCGCCGATGGCCTGGTGGCCCAGGCAGACGCCCAGGATGGCGGTATCCGCCGCCATGCGACGAATCAGTTCCACGCTGACCCCGGCCTCGGCCGGCGTACAGGGACCGGGCGAGACCACCAGGTGACGAGGCCTCATGGCCAGGAGTTCATCCACGCTCCTCTCGTCGTTTCGAACCACCACCGGGTCGGCGCCCAGCTCCCCCAGGAACTGCACCAGGTTCCACGTAAAGGAATCGTAGTTGTCCAGCACCAGTAGCACGGCTGATCCTCGGGTTGTGGGAAGAAGGCGGAAAGCGGGTGGGGACCGGCGCGCGGTGGTCCTGACGGCCCGGACTCAGTAGTCCACCGGTCGCAGGTAGAATTCTCCGATGGCCGAGGAGGAGATCATGGCCACCGTAGGAAGGCGGCGCTTCCAGTGCGTCCCCTCCAGAAGCTGGTGGACCCGCTCCACGTCGGCACGGGGAAAGCCCGCCTGGATCAGCTCCTCCAGCTCCCTTCCCTCCAGCAGCCAGTGGAGGATCAGATCCGCCACCTCGTACCCTACACCCAGCTCGTCCTCGTCGTCCACGCCCTCCACGAGATCGGCACTCGGGGCCTTTTCGCGCACCTGTGCCGGGACGCCGAGATGCCGGGCCAGCGCCCACACCTGGGTCTTGAACAGGTCGCCCAGCGGATTCACGGGAGGGGCATCGTCGGCGTGCCAGGTATAATACCCCAGCAGGCGCTCACTCTTGTTCCCGGTCCCCAGGGGGAGGGCCTCCAGGGCCGCGGACTGGTCCCAGAGGACCATGGCCCGGAAGCGGGCCGCCAGGTTGCCCCGGCGACGGTCCGAGATCCCCTTCTCATAGCCCTGGATATAGGCATCGACTCCATCGGTGATGGAGATGAGCCGGCCCTCGACCCCCACAGCATCCAGAACCAGCTCGCCATGCTCCCGGCTCTCGGGGCTGGACGTGGCGTACGGGAGCAGGAGGGCGTGCACATTCTCCGGCCCCAGGGCCTTCACCGCCAGATACAGGGCCACCGCGGAGTCCACCCCGCCCGACACCCCCATCACCACTGATTCGAACCCTCGCCGCTCCCGGATTTCCTCCTCGAGGAAGCGTACCAGAGCCCTCTCCACCAACGGCAGGTCCAGCGCCAGCACGGAGGAGTCGGAAGGATCGATGTCCACCGACGCTTCGGGGCGCTCTGCCTCGACCGTTTCGGCAGGTCGGAGCTCGCCTCCACCGCCTGTGGTCTCACCGCCCGAGGCGCTCTGGTGGCCAGCCGGCCGGCCGTGCCGGTCCTCCTCCCCTTCCATGGCATCCCGAGCCGCGGTCAGGAGGTGGGGGAAGGCCGTCCGGAGGTCGGCCAGCAGGGGTGACGCGGTCCGCGCCCGTCGTCGTTCTCCGGGCTCCAGGGTGACCTCCAGGCGATCTTCCCGGAAGAGCTCCGCCCGCCCCGTCACCCGACCGTCGGAGCCGTAGGCCACGCTTCCCCCCGCGAACAGTTTTCCGCCCTCGCTGCCCACCAGGTGGCAGACCAGTAGCGGGAACCCGTGCTCCTTGGCAATGCTGCGACCGGTGACGTCCCATCGTTGCAGGTTTCCGGGCAGCCCCCCCGCCGGCTCGTAGTCCCGGGAGGGAGTGGCCGCCAGGCAGACCAGGAACTCGGCCCTGTCCAGGGCAAGCACGGTGGGCACGATGGAATGCATCATCTCTTCGCAGATCATGAGCCCCACCCGGCCGAACCGGGTGTCAAAGGCCCGCACCACCGTCCCGGGGACGACGAAGCGTGCCTCCTGAAAGACCCCGTAGGTGGGAAGGAAGACCTTGCGGTGCCGATGCACCACCCCCCACCGGTCGTCGTCCGGCGTCAGGTAGATCGCCGCATTGTGGGTCCCTTCCTCGCCGGTCTCATAGCTGCCCAGGATCAGGTCCGGGGCGCCAGGGGGCGGCTCGCCCAGCGCCGCCGCCACCTCACGGGCGGTACGGGCCACCTCCACCACACCGCCCTCCACGAAGTACCCGGACAGAGCCGTTTCCGGAAAGATCGCCAGGTTGGTCCCCCGGCTCGCCTCCTCGGAGACCACCTGGCGAATTCGGTCCAGGTTCCGCTCCACACGCCGCTTTTCCGGACGGAACTGGATCAGGGCCGCGTGAAGGGTCCGTCGTTGGTGAGGAGTCATGTCTGGCGTCGGGGCTGGGTCCGGAGGTTCCATCCGACAGGGGCCGGGGGGGCTGCGGGACCGATCGTCTCAAGATAAGATAGGAAAGTGCATCCGTCTGAGAACCCTGCAGGCAGATCGTCCGGCCCCGCAGCTGGTCAACCCCCGACGATTCGTTGCGGGAACGGCTCCGGGCTGGTCGGGTTATGAGGAGGACAAGCATACAGCCCTTCGGGCCGACGCCCCGTCCGATCCCGTCGCCCGTCCGACTCCGTCGACCTCCAATCCGCCGCGTGCCAGCGCCTGTGAGAAAGCGAATGATTCGTCGTATACCCTCCCTCCTTCCGCTGCTTCTCCTGGTATTTCTCCCCGCCACGGGGGACCTCGGAGCACAGCAGGGCGAACGGACCTTCACCCCCTTCTCGGAACGCACCTCCGAACGGGGCGACCTGAGTGCCCAGGAAGAAGTCTTCCTCGGGGCCCTGGAAGCCATCCGGGACTTCGCGCTGGTGGCCGAACCGGACTCGGCGCTCTGGGAGAAGGCCATCAAGGGCCTCATCCAGGAGCTGGGCGACCCGTATGCCGAGGTGCTGACTCCCGAGCAGGTGCGAGCCTTCCAGGAAGAAAGCACGGGCAACTACGCCGGGATCGGCGTCCAGATCACCGAGCTGAACGAACGGGTGACCATTACCGCCGTCTTCCGCGACACCCCGGCCTACCAGGAGGGTCTCCTGGTGGGAGACCAGATCGTCGGGGTAGATGGAGAAGACACCCGGGACTGGACCGTATCCGAAGCTTCGGACCAGATCCGGGGCGAGATCGGCACCGAGGTGGTGGTCACCGTCCAGCGGGAGGGAATCGCTCAGCCGATCCCTCATACCATCCGACGAGACCAGGTGCACATTCCCGCTGTGACGTCGGAGCGGGTTTTCGGCGGCCTCGGCTACATCCATCTGGATCGGGTGGCCCGGGAATCGGCAGCGGAGGTGGATTCGGTCCTCGCGGAGCTGGATGACGCGCCCGGCCTCATTCTGGACCTCAGGGGAAATCCCGGCGGATACCTGGACGAGTCGCTGAACCTGGCGGACCTCTTTCTGGATCGGGGGTCCACCCTGGTGACCACCCGTTCACGGCCCCCGGCGGGGACCGGGAACCTTCGGGAAGAATCCGCTTACGCCCGTCGCGCAGCCCGTGCACAAGACAAGCCGCTCATCGTTCTGGTGGACCGGTTCTCGGCCTCGGCTTCGGAGATCGTCGCCGGCGCCCTCCAGGATCACGACCGGGCGCTGGTTCTAGGTGAACGAACCTTCGGTAAGGGGAGCGTGCAGACCGTCATTCCCCTGCCGGCCGACCACATGATCCGGCTCACCAGCGGCGAGTGGTACACCCCTCTGGGTCGCTCCCTGAACCGCCCCCGGAACCAGGATGGCCGGGTCATCGAGCCCGACTCCATCCCTCGTTTCACCTCCGAGGCAGGTCGGACCATCTGGGGTGGCGGCGGTGTGTATCCGGACCTCGTGGTTCCCAACGACACCCTCACCACCTCAGAGCAGCAATTCCTGACCGCCGCCGTCGAAGCCGAGATCTCGATGGCCCAACGGGTCCAGGAGGCCGCGTTCAACGTGGCACAGGAGGTCCGGGACTCCGGAGAGGTCCCCGACCGCTTCCCCCAGGACCGGCTTGACGCCTTCCTGGACGACCTGGCTGCCGACGGGATCTCCAGGGACCTCCTGAACTCGGAGGTGCGGGACTACCTGGACTGGCGACTGGAGGTGGTCCTCTTCCAACGGCTGGACCGGACCGACCGGGCCCTTCAGGCCCGAGCCCGTCGGGATTCCACCCTGGCCAGGGCGGTGGAGCTCCTGGGACAGGCCGCGACCCCCGCCGAGCTCTTCTCCCTGGTTCCCGAAGCGGAGCGGCCCAGCCCCGCCGATCAGGTGGAGGCCGACGAGGAGACGGACCCCCAGCTGCCCCGCGAGCGCTAACCCCGGGGGTGGTGTCGGCGATGCACGTCCCGGAGGTACTCCCGATCGATGTGGGTGTATATTTGCGTCGTGGAGATGTCCGAATGCCCCAGCAGCTCCTGAACAGCCACCAGGTCCGCCCCTCCTTCCAGCAGGTGCGTGGCGAAGGTGTGTCTCAGGGTATGGGGCGAGACCTTCCTGCCGATGCCGGCGGATTCGGCTGAGTCCTTCACCAGCGACCAGACCCACATGCGACTCAGGGGTCGCCCTCTCTGGTTCAGAAAGAGGATTCCCTCGCTCTCGCCCCGGTCCAGGCGGGGCCTCAGGTGCTGGAGGTAGCGCAGCAGCGTCTCCGCCGCGGTCCGGCCGAACGGGACGATGCGTTCCTTTCGGCCTTTGCCGGTGACCACCACCAGCCTCTCATCGAGGTCCACGTCCACCACCCGGACGCCCAGCAGCTCCGAAACCCGAACGCCTGTGGCGTAGAAGAGCTCCAGGATGGCCCGGTCCCTCCAGTACGCCGGCCGATCCGGTGACGGCGCATCCAGGAGGGCTTCCACCTCGTCCCGGGACAGCACGTTGGGGAGCGTGCGGCCGATCTGGGGCGAATCCAGCCGTTCGGTGGGATCGGCTTCCAGGATTCCCTCCTCCAGAAGGAACCCGAAGTAGGCCCGGGTCGACGACACCAGCCGGCGGATGGAGGCGGGGGCTCGGCCCACATCCTTCAGGTGGTAGAGGTGTTCCCGTAGGTCCTGGTGCCCCACGAGGTGGGGTTCCTCGACACCCCGGGCGACGAGAAACCGGGTGAGCTGCTCGAGGTCGTTCACATACGCCCGGACGGTGGACTCGGCCAGGCCCCGTTCCAGCCCCAGGTAGTCGGCAAACTCCTCCAGCCGGAATGCCGCTGCCTGATCCATCCCACCCGATGCCGCCACCTTCTCACCTCCGGTCCCGGTCGAGGAGGGCCACGGCGTGCACCGCGAGCCCTTCCTCCCTTCCCTCCCAGCCCATCCCCTCGTTGGTCTTTCCCTTGACCGACACGTCGTCCGGCTCGACGGCCAGGGCCGCCGCCAACGACTTTCGGATCTCGGCGGCCACCGGCCCGATGCGCGGCCTCTCCGTGACCACCGTGAGGTCTACGTTCACGATCCTGTAGCCGGCCTCGTGCACCAGGGACACCGCCCGACGCAGGAGCTCCATGGAGTCGGCTCCCCGCCACTGTTCGTCCCCCGGCGGAAAATGTGTGCCGATGTCTCCCAGCGCTCCGGCCCCCAGTACGGCATCGGTGACGGCATGCGCCACGGCATCACCGTCGGAAAAACCCAGGAGGCCCGGGGAATTGGGGATCTGGACCCCACCGAGCACGCATGGTCGGTCAGGGTCGAAGCGGTGCGAGTCGTAGCCGAGGCCGATTCTCACTTGCCGCCACCCCGGACGGAAGGCTGCCCCGGGGCAGGATCCAAGTCAGTTCCCATCCCAGCGGCGAAAGGCAAGACACACGTTGTGGCCACCGAACCCGAACGAGTTGGACAGAGCCACGCGGACAGGGCGCTCGCGTGCACCGTCGGAGGCGTAGTCCAGGTCACAGTCCGGATCCGGGTTCTGCAGGTTGATGGTGGGTGGAATCCGTCCCGACTGGCAGGCCAGCACCGAGATGATTCCCTCCACGGCTCCTGCGGCTCCCAGCAGATGTCCCGTCATGGACTTGGTGGAGCCCACCACCACGTCGTCGGCCCGATCACCCAGAACCGCACGGATGGCCGTGGTCTCGCTCCGGTCGTTGTGCGGCGTGGAGGTGCCGTGGGCGTTCACGTAGTCCACGTCACCAGGCTCCAGGCCTGCGTCGGAGAGAGCCATCCGCATGGCCGCCTGGGCGCCTCGCCCCCCGGGCGCCGGCGCCGTGATGTGGTGGGCGTCTGCGGAGAGGCCATACCCCACCACCTGACCCAGAATCCGTGCGCCCCGGGCTTCGGCCACCTCCCGGGACTCCAGGATCAGCGTTCCCGCCCCTTCCCCCATGACGAATCCGTCCCGGGTGGCGTCAAAAGGCCGGCTGGCCGTCGCCGGCTCGTCGTTCCGGGTCGACATGGCCTTCATGGCCGAAAAGCCCGCTATGGTCAGGGGCGTGATGGTGGCTTCGGTCCCTCCCGCGATGACGATTTCGGAGTCCCCCCGCTGGATGCTGCGAGCGGCTTCACCGATGGCATGAGCCGACGACGCACAGGCCGAGACGGTGGTATAGTTCGCCCCTCGGGCCCCGTACCGAATGGAGATGAGACCGGGAGCGATGTCGGGAATGAACATGGGAACGAAGAAGGGGCTAACCCGTCCCGGTCCCCGCTCCAGGAGGGTCTTGCACTGATCTTCGAAAGTGGAGATGCCCCCGATTCCACTTCCGATGATGACGCCGAAGCGCTCTTCGGGGACGCCGTCGGGTGCACCGTCCAGACCCGCATCGCGCATGGCCTCATCGGTGGCCATCAGCGAGAGCTGAACGAACCGGTCGAACCGGCGAATCTCCTTGGGATCCAGCACGTCCGACGGATCAAATCCCTTCACCTCACAGGCGATCCGGGTCGCGTACGCATCATCTGGCTCGAAGTGGGTGATGGGCCCTCCTCCGGATTCTCCCCGAAGGAGGGCGTTCCACGCGGTTTCGCGATCATTGCCCACCGGAGTGACCAGTCCCACACCGGTCACCACCACCTCCCGACCTGCTCCGTTATGCTGGGACATGGTCTCCCGTTCCATTGAATCGTGCCGTCATCACCCTGATCAGCTTCAGGATTCGGAGTTTTCTTCCAGGTACTTCACGGCCTCACCCACCGTCCGCATCTGCTCCGCATCCTCGTCGGGGATGTCCAGCCCGAACTCCTCCTCGAAGGCCATGACGAGCTCGACCGTATCCAGCGAGTCGGCCCCCAGGTCCTCCACGAAGGAGGCCTCCATGGTGACCTTCTCGGCCTCCACGCCGAGCTCGTTCACGATGATCTCCTTGACTCGTGCCTCGATGCTGTCCGCCATTCTTCGCCTCTTGCGTTGAATGCTACCAGAGTATGAGA
>SKVI01000238.1 GCA_007129525.1 Gemmatimonadota bacterium
GGGGGGGAGCGCCTCACCCGGGGCGACGAGGAGGACGTGCGGCACCGGGTCGTGCGCCTGGACTTCGACGAGCCCGCCCACGCCTCCGACGAGCCCCTCTATCTCTCCCGCTTCGGCCACTGGACCAAGGAGTCGGGGTACGCCCGGCTGCACCCCGACGGCCGGGTGGAGCCCCTCATCTACGAGGCGGCCTCCATCGGCCGGCTGGCCACCGCCGACGAGGCGGACCGCTACATCTTCGTGGAGCAGCGCTACGACCTCCCGCCCCGGGTCCACATCACCGACGACGCCTTCGCCGATCGCCGCGAGGTGACCGCGGTCAACACCGACGTCCTGGACCGCTTCCACTGGGGTCACGCCGAGCTGGTGGACTACGAGAACGAGTGGGGCGAGCCCCTCCAGGGAGCGCTCTTCTACCCGGCGGACTACGAGCCGGGCCGGGAGTATCCCATGATCGTGTACCACTACGAGCGACGCTCGCAGATTGTCCACAGCTGGATGAACCCCTCGGAGCGCAGCGCCTACAACACCACCGTCTTCAGCCACAACGGCTACTTCGTTTTCCAGCCCGATGTCGTGTACCGGGACCGGAATCCCGGCGTGGCCTTCATGGAGTCGGTGCTGCCGGCGCTGGACGCCGCGCTGGAGGCCGCTCCCGTGGACCCGGAGCGGGTGGGGATCATCGGGCACTCCTGGGGCGGCTACCAGACCACCTTCGCGGTGACCCAGACGGACCGGTTCGCCGCCGGCGTGGCCGGCGCACCCCTCACGAACCTCATGTCCATGTACCTCTCGTTCTACTGGAACACGGGGGGGACCGACGCCCGCATCTTCGAGATCTCCCAGGGGCGCATGGAGGTGCCGTGGTGGGAAGACTACGAGAGCTACCGGGCCAACTCGCCGGTGCACCACATCGAGCAGATGAACACCCCGCTTCTCATGGCCTTCGGCACTGAGGATGGCGCCGTGGAGTTCAACCAGGGCGTGGAGTTCTACAACGCCGCCCGCCGGGCCGGGAAGGATTTCGTGCTCCTGGTCTACGAAGGCGAGAACCACTCGCTGCAGCGGGAGCCCAACCAGCTGGACTACCACCGCCGGACGCTGGAGTGGTTCGACCATTACCTGAACGGGGCCGAGGCCCCGGCGTGGATCACCGACGGGGTGCCGTACCTGGAGCAGCAGGAAAAGCTGGAGCAGGGGCCGGCGGCGGGGCGACGACCGGCAGTTCGGCGGTGACCAGCGGTGTGACGGTGTCCGGCGGCCGGGTGGTGATCGGGATGACGCTCTTTGGGGTGGCGCACTAATACGGTGCATGTATATTAGATAACGCACCGTTGTGGTGCATCCGGTTCGAGGGTCCGAGCCGGTGCTCCCGTGGTCCCCTTGCTGAAGCGAGCGCGCCATGTCCCAGACCGTCATCGGCCTCATCTCGGAGGAAGGGGAGGGGGAGGCGGAGCTGGGTGCCCGGGAGGCCGGCTTCCAGTGGCGCCCCTTCCGTCGGGCGAGCCCGTTCCTGGAGGCACTGACGGACGTGCCCGACGGCGTGGCCCTGGTATCGCTCGAGGGGCCGGAAGGAGGCGTGCCCCTGGCAACGAAGGTGGCCCGGCGTCCGGACGGAGGGGACCGGCTCCTTTTGTCGGCTCCCGGAGCTTCCCTGGAGCTGGCGCTCACCGCCCGGGAGCTGGGAGCGGGTCTCCTTCTTCGGGAGCCCCTGTCGGCCGCCGACCTGGCCCGGGAGCTGCGACGGCGCTCCCGCATCGAAGTGGGAATCCGGCTCCCGGCCCCGGAGGAGCTCGCGGACGACCCCGAGCTGGTGGGCTCGGGCTACGCCATGGCCCAGGTGGTCCGAGCCATCGCGGAGGCAGCCGGCGTCGACTCCCCGGTCCTGCTGAGTGGAGAGTCGGGCACGGGGAAGGAGTTGGTGGCCCGGGCCATTCACGGCGCAAGCGAGCGACAAAGCGGGCCCTTCGTGGCCATCAACTGCGCGGCGATCCCGGAGCACCTGCTGGAGTCCGAGCTCTTTGGCCACGAGCGGGGCGCCTTCACCGGGGCCGTGGCCCGCAAGGAAGGGCGCTTCCAGCGGGCCCACGGCGGCACCCTTCTCCTGGACGAGGTGGGTGACATGAGCCTCATCCTCCAGGCCAAGATCCTTCGCGCGTTGGAAGAGGGGGAGGTGGAGCGGGTGGGAGGCAGCGGTCCGGTGCGGGTGGACGCACGGGTGGTGGGTGCCACCAACCGTAAGCTGGACCAGGAGGTGGAGGAGGAGGCGTTCCGGGAGGATCTCTTCTATCGGCTGGCGGTGAACCGTATCACCCTTCCTCCATTGCGGGAGCGCCTGGAGGACCTGGAGGAGCTCGTGGTCCACTTCGCCGGCCACTTCAGTCGACGCTACGGCCGGCCGGTGGCGGGTGTGGACCGGGAGGTCCTGCGGAGGTTGCGGGCCCATTCCTGGCCCGGGAACGTGCGGGAGCTCCGAAACGTCATGGACCGGGCGGTGCAGCGCTGCCAGGGCGGGTGGATCCGGCCCGAGGACCTGAGCCTGGGATCCGCGGCTCCCCGGCTGTCGGCGCGGGAGCGAGCGCCCGTCGACGGCTACCCCCCCACCATGTCTCTGGAGGAGGTTGAGCGAGACCACATCGCCCGGGTCCTGGACTACACCGACGGAGTCATGGCCGACGCAGCCGACATCCTGGGCATCCACCGAAACACCCTGACCCGGAAGGTGAACGCCCTGGGTCTCCGGTCCGAGCCCAGGTGACAGTCCGGACCGCCGGCAATGCCGTGCACCATAAGTGTGCACATATGTGGTGCACGCGCCCTTGTTTGGTGCATCGAGGGCCTGGTGGGAGGGGGCAGGGAGCGGTCGGTGCCCACCGCGGCGGGCCGCCTGGTCCCAGCCCTCGGCCGGCCGGTCCCGGCGATTCGTGGCACGTCCCGTGCTCGTTAGGACGGTGCAGGGAGGGTCGAGGTGTGTCTTTCCCGGGCCCGACGATGGTACGGACTGGACACTGGAGCCGGATGTCATCGAAATGAAGTCGCTTTCCATCGAGGAGATCCGCCGGCTGCTGCCGGACGTGGAGGAGCTGCGCCCCCTCCTGGAGGAGGTGGACGCGGCGGCCCGTCCCGACGCGGAGCGTCGCTGGACCGCGTCCGGTGAGCTGGGGACCGTGGGAGAGCGGCTGGTGCGACCGGATCAGGTGGACGGGCTCATCCCGGAGGTCATGGAGCGGATCCGTGAACGGACGGCCGCCCTCTATGGCACGGCGGCGCAGGCCATCCACGCCCTGGCCGACGACGACCGCCAGGGCGCGTTGGACGCACTCGTGCATGGAGCCGAGGCGCAGGCGTCCATGGGGCACCCGGGAGTGGCGGAAGCCTTGATCGCTGCGGCCCTTCGGCAGATCGACGCCGTGCCTGACCGAAGCAGTGCGCTGCCGGCCCTCCTCAGCGGTGCCCGACTGGCCCGGGCGGCGGGGCGGTGGCAAGCGGCAGAGAGCCGCTACCTGAAGGCACTCACGCTGGCCCGGGATGCCGACGACGTGCAACAGGCGGCCACCGCCGCGGTGGGGGCCGGCAACGTGGCCGTGGATCGAGGGCTCTGGGCGCTGGCCCGTTCCCGCTACGATGAGGCCGAGACCTGGGTTCGCAGATTGGGATCGGAGGCCCCCGAGAGCTGGCACCTGGAACTGAACCGCTCCATCGTCGCCCGGGAGGAAGACCGCCTGTTGGAGGCGGAAGAGCACTGGAAACGGGCGAAAGAGCTTGCCACTGGCCTCTCGGACCGGGAGATGGACGGACCCACCCGGGCCATCCTCTCCAACGCCCGGGGCCAGATTCTTCATGCCAGGGGGCTGGACGAGGAGGCGGAGGTGGCCTTCAAGCACGCTCTGGACGCCGCCCGGCACCCTGACGCCCGAGTGACCATCGCCGTGAACCTGGCCGAGGTCCTCCTGGAGCGCGGCCGGGCGCTGGAAGCGGGAGAAGTGGCCAGGGACGCCGAGGAGCTCGCTCTTGGCGCACGGGTGACCCCGCGGCTGCCGGAAGTATATCGGATTCTGGGACGGGTGGCCGCTGCCCGGGGACACGCCGACGCCTTCGTCCTCTTTGAGCGGGCGCTGGACGTGATCCGGGGGCAGCGGCTTCCCGACGTGGAACGGGCCCGAACGCTGGAAGCGTACGGGCGCTATGACAAGGACCGGGGCGAGGTGCAGACGGGAAGGGCGCGGCTCCGGGAGGCGGCCCAGATCCTGGCACGCCTTGGATGTCGCGGGGCCCAGAGCCGGGTCCAGGCACTCATCAACGAGTAACGACGAGGGATGTTGACATGATACAGGCACCGCAGATCGACAGACTGAAGACGACGCCAGGGATCGGAAACACGGCCCGGCTCGCCCGAATGGGTGGAATCGCGGCCCTTGCCCTTGCCCTGGGCACGGGAGTCGCCGGCTGCGGAAATCTCACGGCGGGAGGTGCATCCGACGTCTCGCTGGAAGTGGCCTCGGACGAGACGGCCATTCCCACCGTCGGAGCCCGCTCGACCGCTTCGCCATCCCCCGAATCCAGCGGCGGGGAAGCCCCTCCGACCGGGAGCTTTTCTCCCCTGGAGGGCACCATCTCCGTGACCTTCTCCCTGCGCCTCATCGACGACGAGGGCCAGGAGGTCGAGATCACGGACGGGACCCAGTCCGCGACCCTGGACATGGGGGCGGGGACCCGGGTGGAGGTGGCTCGCACCTCGGTGCAGGCCGGTGACTACGAGTTGGCCCAGGTCACCTTCCTGGCCATGGGGGCCGAGATCACCGATTCGCCGGGCCAGTCGCAGTTTCCGGCGGAGGTGGAAGTGGACCTGAGCGATGGTCCCCTGGTCGTGGAGCGGCCCCAGGCCCTGACCCTGACGCCGGACGACCAGGTGACACTGGTGCTGGATCTCCGGTCCGGGACCTGGCTCCAGGCAGCCGATCCCTCCGACGGGCGGGTGGCCCGCGGGATCGTGCAGAACGCGATTCGGATCGTGGTCGAGGGGAGCAACTGAGAAGTCTGGCACGGCTCGTGCACTTGGCAGGGAACAGCGGCGGGCACCGTCATGTGTTCCGCTCGTTCATCACAAAGCTTGAGAGGAGGTCGTTCAAGATGAAGACCATGACTTTGATTTCGGCACCCGGGCGCCTCACGGCCGCCCTGGTCCTGAGCGGATTCCTGATACTGGCGGCGGGGTGCGACAGCACGCCGTCCGGAAGCGCCGGCGGCGACGCCACTTTCCAGCTCCAGGTTACCGGGGCGTCGGGATCCAGCGCGGTTTCGGCCATGCAGATGGCAGGGGACGTGCACACCGCCAACCAGGAGACGCCCATGTCGGCCGAGCAGGTGGCCATGGCCGAGATCTGGGTCTCCCGGATCTACCTGGTGGGTGGCGGCGATGGCCACGTAGATCTCTTCGTGGCTGACGAGGAGAACGGGGCGCTGTACCTGAACCTCATGGCGCTGGACGACGGGGTCGAGGTGGAGCTCACCGATCCGATCCCGGTGCCGGAAGATCGCTACGGCCAGCTCCGGCTTGTGGTGGACGAGGCCCTGGTGACGCTGGCCGAGGGCTACACCTTCAGTGACGGCTCGAACGAGAGGGTCGCCACCGTGCCCAGCGACTTCCTGCGCGTCAATCTGAACGGCGATCTGGTCATCGAGGGCGGCGAGGAGATCGTGGTCCTGGCAGACTTCGACGTGTCCCGGAGCTTTGTCTTTCAGGGACCGCCGGCGGCACCTCTGGGCGTGAACATCAAGCCCGTCCTCTTCCAGGAAGTGGCCCGGAACCAGAACTGAGTCCCAGGCCCGCGCCGACATCTCCGCCCCGAGGCGGGCCCGGGCCTCTCCGGAGGTCCGGGCCGCCTCACGGGAGGGGCATGGCCACCAAGGCCGCGGTGATGAGCAGGACCACGATCCCGAGCATGGCCTCCAC
>SKVI01000052.1 GCA_007129525.1 Gemmatimonadota bacterium
GACCTGGACGCCACGAGTTCAGACGTCTCCTGGAAGAAGTGGCTCTCCATGCGCTCCGCGGCCTACTTCATGGCCGGGTTCGGGGGCACGGGGCTCCTTCTCACCCTCCTGGACGCGGCTCCGGCCCTGACCCTGGGGCTGGCCCTCGTCATGGGCGTTGCTGCAGGGGCGTTCGTCATTGCCCTTTTCGGATGGCTACAGCAGTCGGAAGGAGGCTTCGCTACCGCCTCGGACAGCTACATCGGAGCCCTGGGCGAGGTTCGGGTTCCCATCGGGGAGACGGCACCCGGAAGCGTCGCCATCGAGCATGGCGGCCGCACCCTCACCATGCGGGCCCGCCCCATGGGCGACCCCAAGTCCGACCCCTCCACCTGGCGCCGTGTGCTGGTGGTGGACGTGGAGGATCGCCAGGGGATCCTCCTGGTGCAGCCAGTGGGAGAGTTCCTGGCCGACCCCACCGATGACGACGAACCTCCACCCACACCCTCCACTTCACCCAAGGGAGTCTCCAATGGTTGAAATCGCAGTGGCCGTCGGCTTTGTGGCGGTCATCATCATCCTCGCAGCAGTGCTCACGGTGAAGAGCCTCATCGTCATCGTCCCCCCGAACCAGGCTGCCATCATCACCGGTCGCCGCACCGGAAGCGGTGAGGAGAAGCGGAGCTACCGGACCCTTCGCGGCGGCCGGGCCCTCCGGGTTCCCATCATCGAGAAGGTGGATCGCATCAGCCTTTCCACCATTCCCCTGGAGGTCACCGTCCAGAACGCGTACTCCAAGGGGAACATTCCCCTTTCCGTACAGGCCGTGGCCAACATCAAGATCGCGTGGGATCCGCCCCAGGCCTTCGACAACGCCATCGAGCGGCACCTCCCCTTCAACCGGGACGCGGTGGAACAGCAGGCGAAGGAGACCCTGGCCGCCAACCTCCGCGGCGTGCTGGCCACCATGACGCCGGAAGACGTGAACGAGAACCGGATCAAGTTCGCCGAGGAGCTCCAGAAGGAGGCCCACGACGACATGTTCACCCTGGGGCTCACCATCGACACCATCCGCATCCAGAACGTCTCCGATGAGGTGGACTACCTGGCGTCGGTAGGCCGGATGAAGACCGCCGAGGTGGTCCGTGACGCCGAGATCGCCGAGGCCGTCGCCAGGGCCGAGACCGAGGAGCGTTCCGCGGAAGCCGATCGGCAGGCACGAATCGCACGGGCCAACGCCGATGCCCAGGCGAAGGAGCGGGAAGCGGAGGCCATGCAGCGCGCCCGCATCGCCGAAGCCGACGCCGACGCCGAAGCCAAGGAACGAGAGGCCGACGCCCTTCGCCGTGCCGACGTGGCCAAAGCCCAAGCCGATCTGGCCATCGCCGAGGAGTTGAACCGCCTTCGGGTCAAGCAGGCCGAGTTCGACGAAGAGGCCATGAGCCGCGAGCGGACGGCCGAAGAGCGAGCCCAGCTGGCCGAGGAGCGGGCCCGGCTCGAGACCCAGAAGCAGCGGGCCGAGACGGAGCAGGCCCGCCTGGACGCCGAAGTCATTCGCCCGGCCCGTGCCCAGCGGGAAGCCGCCGAGGAGCGGGCCCGGGGCGAGGCCGCTCCCATCCTGGAACGGGGCCGGGCCGAGGCCGAGGTCCTGGAGCTCCTCACCGGTCGGATCCAGGCAGGAGGCGACGACGCCGTCACCATCCTGGTGCTGGAGAAGCTCCCCGACCTCCTCCGCACCGCGGTGGACTCCACCCGGGACATCGCCATCGACCGGCTCTTCGTCATGGATCAGGGCGACGGCAACGCCGTGGGCAACGCCGTGAACCAGCGCCTCCGGGCGGCGGCGGGGCTCATGGAGCAGGTGACGGGCTACACCGGCCTCTCGTTGGAGGAGCTCCTCTCCGGAGCGGGGCGTCAAGCTCGGATGACGACCCCCGCCCCCGCCCCGGTGGAAGGGTCGAACGGAGACGAGCCCGCCGCTGCGGACTGACGGGCTGGACCCGGCGAACTGATCGCCTCGCCCCGCTTCCCCGAACGGACCCCCGCAGGTCGGGGTAGGTCGGTGCAGGACGAACCATCTCGGCACGAGACGGACCTGCACCGACGGCCACGGGCTGACCATGAGCGCACACAGGGGCACCATCGGCATTCTCACCGGCGGGGGGGACGTCCCCGGTCTGAATCCGGCCATCCGGGCCATCACCATCCGGGCACTGCGCGAGGGGTACCGAGTGGTGGGAATCCGGCGTGGATGGGCCGGGCTGGTGGATTTGATCCCGGCCACCGACGCCGACAACCGCCATGCTTTCCAGCTCCTCACCGAAGACGTGGTGAACCGGGCGGGGCGCACCGGCGGGACCTTCCTTCATACCTCCCGAACCCGCCCCAGCGTACTTCCCGCGTCGCTGGTACCGGACCGGCTCAGGGACCGCTACTCCGCTGACACCAATGACCTCACCGAGGTGGTGCTGGAGAACCTGGACTTCCTGGGTGTGGACCACCTCATCCCCATCGGCGGTGACGACACCCTGAGCTACGCCCAGCGTCTGCACCAGGAGGGATTGCCCGTGGTGGCCATCCCCAAGACCATGGACAACGACGTGCCGGGCACCGACTACTGCATCGGGTTCAGCACCTGCGTGACCCGCACCATCGAACTCACCCACCGCCTCCGCACCACCGCGGGCTCCCACGAACGGTTCCTGGTTCTGGAGGTCTTCGGCCGATACGCCGGCTTCACCGCGCTGTTGCCCACCATGGCAGGGGCTGCCGACCGATGCGTGATCCCCGAGCATCCCTTCGACATCGAGCACCTGGCCGAGCTCCTGAGCTACGACCGGCGGCGCCACCCCAGTACCTATTCCGTGGTCCTGGTCTCGGAAGGCGCTCGGATGAAGCACCAGGAGGGGCTCACCTTCGAGGGCGACGAGCGGGACATGTACGGGCATCGCAAGCTGGGCGGGGTGGGCGACGACGTGTCGGCCCTCCTCAAGGAGCTCTCTCCCCGCTTCAACCAGGGTCGGCGGGTCAACGTGGTGAACCAGCGTCTGGGCTACCTGGTGCGTTCGGGGGAGCCCGACGCCATGGACTCCATCGCCCCCATGGCCTTCGGCAACCTGGCGCTGGACCTGATCCTGGAGGGAGTCTCGGGCCGCCTGGTGAACGTGCGGGACGGGGTCTACGGAAGCGTGCCCCTGGACGTGGTAAAGGGACCGGCCCGACGGGTGGCCGTGGAGCGCTTCTACAAGCCCGAGCGCCTTCGCCCCGACTACCGGAGCTTCGACGGCCTCCCGGTGCTCATCATGACCGGACAGGACACATGAGCCAGATCGATCCGCAGAACATCGATTTTCACGAGATCGCCCGTCGGGGTGACACCGAGGTGATGGAAGTCTGCCTGGAGGCGGGGCTCGACCCCGAGATCCAGGACCCTCGGGGGTTCAGCCTCCTGACCATCGCCGCCTACAACGACCAGCCCTCCATGGTGGAGCTGCTCATGGATCGGGGCGCCGATCCCAACGCCGTGGACGGAAGCGGAAACACGCCCCTCATGGGCACCGCCTTCAAGGGCCACCTTCCCGCCGCCCGGAGCCTCCTGGCCGGAGGAGCCGACCCGGACTTCGCCAACCCGTCCGGGAGCACCGCCCTGCACTTCTCCGTCATGTTCGGGCACCTGGAGATGGTGGACCTGCTACTGGAGCACGGCGCCGACCCCGGCCCCGCCGATGAGGAAGGTCGCACCCCCCTGGACCTGGCCCGCGCCAAGGGGCTGGACCAGATCGCGGAAAGGCTCTCTACCTAGCGCGCACCGTTCAGCCCCATGGCCGGCACCTACATCACCGGAATGCCTTCGCCCTCCAGCTCCACGGCCCAGACCCCGGAGTTGGTGTCGGTGAAGAAGATCCGGCCCTTGAAGGGCATGGCGCTCCAGACCATGGGTGAGTTGGGCACGTACCCGATGGGATCGGCGGAGCGGTACACGGCAATCTCCCGACCCTGGGTGTAGAGGTTGCCCATGAGCTCGCCCGAGACGTCCACCACCCGCAACCCGCCCTCGTAGTAGGCCTGGTAGAGGACATCGTCCTCCACCCAGATGTTGTGGGTGCCGTACTCCGGCATCTCGTAGCGGGCCACCATCTCCGGCTGCTCCGGGTCGCTGAAGTCGATGATCTGAATGTAGCCGGCGGTGCTCAGGATGGTGCCGCCGCTGCCCGTTTCCGGGTCGTAGGGAAGCTGGTAGTTGCCCGGCACCCCCTGCCACGCCAGTCCCCGGCGATTCATGATCTCGTCACCGATGAAGAGGTAGAAGTTCCCCGTGGACTCCTGGTAGTACGGAAAGACGGCGTGGGTGCGCCCGTCGGGCACGATGTAGGAGTTGATGTAGACCGGATTTTCGAGGCTTCCGCCCCAGGCGCCGTTGCCCACGTCGTAGGCGATGACCCCGCATCCCCACTGGGCCGAGTAGGCCACCCCGTCGTGCACCCACACGTCGTGGATCCGGCAGTCCTCGTGCTGCACCTCGCTCACGACGTACGGGGCACGGATATCCTCCACGTTCAAGATGACGTATTTCTCTCCCGCCGAGAGGGCGAAGACGTGGTCGTCGGTGGGAAAGGCGTTGTGGACGCCGCCGGTGAGGCCTTCGGTGAACTCGGTGGCGATGGTGGGATGGGCCGGCGTCGACAGGTCCAGGATCACCAGCCCGTTCACCCGGTCCGAGGCGCCTTCCCGGGTGAGGGTGGCGAAGCGGGCATCCGGCGAGACCTTCACGTCGTTGATGGACCGGGCGTCCACCTGAATGGAGTCGGTCTTCACCATGTTCGCCGGATCGGTCACGTCGAAGACGTAGGCGTGCCCGTCGGACATCTTGGCACCGGTGATGACGTAGTCCCGGCCGTCCACTCCCTCGAAGACCCAGAAGTCGGTGGTCCTCACATGGTCCTGCCGGGCCTGGCCGGACACCTCGAGTTCGCGAACCACATCCCGGGCCACCGCCTTGAAGGCGTGGCGGGCGTTCAGGGGTCCGGCCGTGGCCACCACCGCGTGCTCCCCGGGCACGTCGGCCACCACCCGGCCGTCGGCCACCTGTCCCGGGGCTGCAGGCGCCCGGATGTCGGCAGGGGCCCGGTACCGGTGCGACCACTCCACCGGCAGGTCGTCCACCATCTCCCCGTCTGCACCCCGAGCCACGGCCCTCAGCGTCTGGACGTCACCGGTGCGGACCTCGGGACTCCCGCCCTCCAGCTCCAGCGAGACGGCTGGAAAGGCGGGTACATCCTGGCTCCAGACCCCCGTGATGCCCTCGTAGCTGGCCTCCACCTGCACCTGCCCCGCCTCCAGCGCCGTCACGTTTCCGAACCGGTCCACCTCCGCGGCCGAGTCCTGGCCGACCGACCACCGGACCTCGCCCATCTCCGGCCGCTCGGTCCCGTCAGCGTGGAAAGCGGCCGCCTGGAAGCGCTGCGTGGTTCCCTCGTAGAGCCGGTGGGGAGTGGCCGGCTCTACCCGCACCTCAGCCACCGCGGGCCACTCCACCTCCACTGGCACCCGCAGGCTCAGCGGCTCCCGGTCGCTCTCGGGGTCCACTACCTCGGTCACCACCAGGCTGTGGCTTCCCACTCCTTCGGCCCGGACGATCCCGTCAGCGTAGCTCACGCCGCCCCGGGGACCCGTCACCCGCAGGTCCACCTCCAGCATGTTTCCGTCACGGTCCTCCACCCGGAGCTCGATGGGGGCCTCGGCGCCCCGCTCGAGGGCCAGCTCTGCAGGCTCAGCCACGATCCGGTGCGGCTCTCCCTCACCCACCACCTGGCCTTCCACGGAGAAAGCCACCAGGAAGGTCAGGAGGGAGGCCGCCATCAGCGCCAGGGTTCCCGTACGCCAGGACCGGTGGATTCCGGCAGGAGCGGCGGCCGAAGTCGGACGGGCA
>SKVI01000206.1 GCA_007129525.1 Gemmatimonadota bacterium
CTCGCGGCGCCGCCGGCCCCACCCCCACCGGAGCATTTTCCGGTGGGGGTGTCTTTTTTTCCTGGGGGGGGCGGGAACCTGACACCTCTCTCCCACGTATCAGCATAGCGTGGGTGCGGCTTGGCGGGCGCACCCGACACGGCGGCTCACGACCTTCCCATGCTGGAGGAGGACGACCATTCCATGACGTGCTCGGATTTCCTGGCGCGCTATTCGGATTACCGTGACGGTAGTCTGTCCGGGGATGATCGTGCCGCCGCGGACGCCCACGTGGAAGGATGTGACTCGTGTCGACGCTACCACCGGGTGGTGTCCCGGGGCGTCGAGCTGCTCAGGGAGCTTCCCCCACCGAGGGCACGGGGCGATCTCGAGGCGCGGGTTCGCCACTCCGTCTACTCCATGGAGGAGGCGGATCGGGCCCGTCGCTACCGTCCGTACGGACCCACCGGCGGCGGGGCCATGGCTCTGGTAGCCGCCACCGTCCTGGTGGTGGTCATGCTCTGGACGCCGAGCCTCTTCGACAGCGAGCCCACGGTAGAGCTGCCCGCCATCGTGGTGAGCGAGCCGTTGGAACAGGAGCGGGACCGGGCCTCGGTTCAGGTCTTCGCCCTTCCGCCCCGGGAACGAGCCGAACCCCAGCCCTCCCTGGTCTACGAATCGCAGCTCTGGGCCGGCTCCAACTCCCTGCTCTTTGAGCACTCCTCCCTCTACCAACGACACCGGGACCCGGCTCTCGTCCGTGCCGGCCTGCACTGACTCCTTCCGCCGAGGGAGCCTTCCTCCGGGGGAGGCGACGTGGTGATTCCCGGTGACCTCCGCCGCGCCCTGGGCTCCGACCCGGGCGGAGCCTTCTACCTCCACGGCGAAGATGAATTCCGGAAGAGCGAGGCGGTCCGCGCCCTGGTGACGGCCCACCTGGATCCCGCCACCAAGGACTTCAACCTGGACCGCCTCCGGGGTTCGGAGCTGGATACCGAAACCCTGGCCTCCCGGCTGGGCACCCCTCCCATGATGGCCGAGTGGCGGGTGGTGGTCATCACCGAGACCGAGGCCCTGGCCGGCTCCAAGCGCGCCCGAGACCTTCTCATGGATGCGGCTCAGAATCCCCCTCCGGGCCTGGCCCTCATCCTCTCCTGCACCGTCCCCCCGCGCTCCTCGGCTCGCTTTTACCGGGACCTGGCCCGTCATGCCCGCTCGGTGGAGTTCAAGTCCGTTCGGGCCGATGACCTGCCGGGCTGGCTCATGGACTGGGCCCGGGACCGCCACGACCGCACGATGGAGGAGACGGCCGCCCGGGCGCTGGCCGCCGGAATCGGGAGCGATCTGGCCGTCCTGGCCCGGGAGGTGGAGAAGCTGGACACCATGCTGGAGTCCGGGGAGCCCATCACCCCGGCTGTGGTGGAGCGGGCCGGAACCCGGGTGCCCCGACAGGACCGATGGGGCTGGTTCGACCTGGTGGCCGAGCGGAAGTTCGAGGAGGCGATGAGGGGACTCGAGGTGCTCCTGCAGCACGGAGAGTCCGGGGTGGGGCTGACCATCGGCCTGGCAACCCACTTCTTGCGGCTGGGGGTGGCCTCCGACGGCGGGCAGAAGGCGCTGGAGGACGTACTTCCGCGGCATCAGCGCTGGCTGGGTCGCAAGATCGGGGCCCAGGCCGGCTCCTGGAGGGTGGAGGAGATCGAAGAGGCGGTGGACGGACTCCTCCTGGTGGACCGCCTCCTCAAATCCAGCCATCTTCCGGATCACCACCACCTTGAGAGTTGGCTCCTGGAGCGGGCCGTGGGCACCCCCTCCGCCACTGCGCCGGCCCCCTGAGGGGTGCCACCGCTTCATACCACCGAGGAAGGCGTCATGACGAAGGGTCTACGGGACGACATTCAGCCGACACGCCAGAAGACAAAGTTGGGGAGCGTGATCCTCATGGCGGCGGCGCTGGCCGTCCCCTGGTCGGCATCGGGACAGGAGGCGCTGGACCCCATGGACGATCTGATGGCCGAAGGACGCTACGGCGAAGCCCGGGAGCTCCTGGAGAGCTGGTGGGGGGAGCATGACGGGCAGCCCCCGCGTCAGGAGCTGGCCAGAGGGCTCTGGTACCGGGCCCTCCTCACCGTGGACGGTTCGCTGGCGGAGATGGACTATCGACGGTTGGTGGTGGAGTTCCCGGGTTCGGACTACGCCGAGGAGGCCCTCCTTCGATTGGCTCGCGGGGCCGCCATGGTGGGAGACGTCGCGGCGGCCCATCGCTACCTGGACATCCTGGTCCAGGATTACCCCGGAAGCCCCCATCGACTCGAGGCCCGGTCGCTTCGAGACCAGCTGGCCCAGGCCCCGGATGTCCGGGAAGATGATCCCGAGGCCGACGCTCCGGGCGAGACGGGGCTCCCGGACCCGGCGGTGGCCCGGGACACCGTGGCGGCGGCCGACGAGCCTCCGCCCGAGCTCGTGCCCGATCCCACCTCCGACCCCGCCGCCATCGACACTGTGGCCGCCGACCCCGCCGCCGATCCCGGAGACCGGGAGGAGACAGCTGAAGAGGAGGCAGGCCAGGAGATGGCGGAAGCAGACGACGCCGATGCGGGGAGTTTCGCCGTCCAGCTTGGCGCCTTCTCCAGCCCCGACGGAGCTCGCACCCTGGCGGCCGAAGCCCGGGACGAAGGGCTCGACGTCCGGGTGGTGGTGGTGCGGGGAAGTGAGTTCTTCCGGGTCCGCCTGGGAGCCTTCCCCACCCGGGAGGCCGCCGAAGAGCGGGCTCGGGAGGTGGAGACGCTGGGGTTCCAGACGGTGATTTCGTCGGATCGGGACCGAGAGGAGGACCCGGACTGATGGGCGAGGCTCCGGGGCTCACTCTGCCGGTGGGGGGGATGCACTGCGGCGCCTGCGTAGGCGCGGTGGAGCGAGCGCTCTCCCGGGTGGAGGGGGTGGAGGATGTGTCGGTGAGCCTGGCCACCGAGGAGGCCCGGGTGAGGCTCGAAGGGGATGCCGACGCCGAACGGCTGGGAGATCTCGTCACCGCGATCCGGGACGCAGGCTACGAGGTTCGTACCGGCTCCATGGAGGTGGGAATCCGGGACATGCACTGCGCCGCGTGCGTGGCGTCGGTTGAGAAGGCCCTGGCCCGCGTGCCGGGCGTGGTGGAGGCCTCGGTCTCCCTTCCCGGTGAGCGGGCGGTGCTCAAGGTGGTGCCCGGAGCCGTGTCGTCGGAGGCGCTCCGGGAGGCGGTGGAGGGCGTGGGCTACCAGATGGAAGAGGTGGCCGCGGACGACGAGGCGGACCGGGAAGAGGAGCGGGCCGCCCGGAGGGAGGCGGAGACCCGGACCCTCTTCCGGAAGTTCTGGGTGGGCGCGGCGCTCTCCGTGCCCATCCTCCTTCTGGGTCACCACGAGTGGGTGCCCGGGCTGAGGGGGTTGGACCACGAGGCCGTCCGGGCCCTCTGGGCCCTGAGCGGAGTGCTGACCCTTCCCATCATGCTCTGGGTGGGGGGACAGTTCTTCACCGGCGCCTGGGCGGCGCTGAAGCGGGGCCAGAGCAACATGGACACTCTGGTGGCGCTGGGGACGGGCTCGGCCTTCCTCTACTCGGTGGCGGCGGTGGGCGCCCCGGGGCTCTTCCCCGAGGGAACGGCGCACCCCTTTTTCGAAGCGGCGGCGGTGATCATCACCCTGGTGGTGCTGGGACAGGCGCTGGAGGCCCGGGCCCGGGGAAGCACGTCGAAGGCCCTCCGCTCCCTCATGGACCTGCGGCCGGAGACCGCCCGGGTGGTCCGGGACGGGAGCGAGGAGGAGATTCCCGCCAGCCAGGTTCAAGCCGGCGACGTACTGGTGGTCCGCCCCGGCGAGCGCATCGCCGTGGACGGCCAGGTGGAGGAGGGCCAGAGCGCGGTGGACGAGTCCATGGTCACCGGTGAGAGCATCCCGGTGGAGAAGGCCCCCGGCGACGAGGTTGTGGGGGGGACCATCAACCGGTCCGGGAGCTTTCGCATGCGGGCCACCCGGGTGGGTTCGGAAACGGTGCTGGCCCGGATCGTCCAGCTCGTCCGGGAAGCGCAGGCCTCGAAGCCCCCCATCCAGCGCCTGGTGGACAAGGTGTCCGGCGTCTTCGTCCCTGTGGCGGTGGCCATCGCGCTGGTGGCCTTCGCCGTCTGGATGTGGGTGGGGCCCGACCCCGCCCTGAATTTCGCCGTGGTGGTGGCGGTCTCGGTCCTGGTCATCGCCTGCCCCTGCGCCCTGGGGCTGGCCACCCCCATCTCGGTGATGCTGGCGGTGGGGAAGGCCGCCGAGCACGGGATCCTGGTCCGAAGCGGAGAGGCGCTGCAGAAGGCCCGCCGGCTCACCACGGTGGTGGTGGACAAGACCGGGACGCTGACCCGGGGCGAGCCGGCGCTGACCGATGTGGAGGCGCTGGAGGGATGGCCTGCGGGTGGCCACGAGGACGCGCCTGTCGACCTTCTCCTCCACCTGGCCGCCTCCGCCGAGGAGGGATCGGAACATCCCCTGGGCCAGGCCGTGGTGGCCGCCGCGCGGGAGCGGAAGCTGGAGCCGGCGCGGGCCGCCGACTTTGAGGCCCACGGCGGGATGGGGGTCAGCGCCGCGGTGGAGGGTCGGCGGATCCTGGTAGGGACCCGGCGCCTGCTGGAGGCTGAAGGGGTGGACGCCGGTCCCCTGGCCGAGATGTGGGAGCGCCTCTCCGGCGAAGGCAAGACCCCGGCCATGGTGGCGGTGGACGGGACCCCGGCGGGAGTGCTGGCGCTGGCCGATCAGGAGAAGGCGGACTCGGCCGCTGCGGTGGCGCGACTCCTGGACATGGGTCTCCGGGTGATCATGCTCACCGGCGACAACGAGCGCACGGCCCGGGCCGTGGCCGAACGGGTGGGCATCCGGGAGGTGCGGGCCGAGGTGCTCCCCGACGAGAAGGCCGACGTGGTGGCCGCTCTCCAGGAAGAGGGAGAGCAGGTGGCCATGGTGGGTGACGGCATCAACGACGCTCCGGCCCTGGCCCAGGCCGACGTGGGGATGGCCATCGGTGGGGGCACGGACGTGGCCATGGAGACCGCCGCGATCACCCTCATGGGCGGATCGCTCACCGGGGTGGCCGACGCCATCGACCTCTCCCGGGCTGCCGTCCGCAACATGAAGCAGAACCTCTTCGGCGCCTTCGTCTACAACACTGCCGCCATCCCGGTGGCCGCCGGAGTCCTGTATCCGGTGGTGGGGCTGCTCCTGAACCCGATGATCGCCGGGGCCGCCATGGCCTTCAGCTCGGTGACGGTGGTGACCAACGCCAACCGGCTGCGGGGGTGGAAGCCAAAGGTCGGCTGACCCGCCTCCCTGTCGCCCTCAAAGCAGGGGCGCCAGCAGGTACGCGCCCCGGGAGGCGGCCCGGCTCCAGACGGAACGGGCGGCCAGTTCCTCGAGGGTGAGGGGCTCGGCCTGCCGGAAGTCCTCCTCGAACATCTCCGCCACCCGGGCCACCGCCCCCTCGTCCATGAGCAGGGCGGTGATCTCGAAGTTGAGCCGGAAGGAGCGGTTGTCCAGGTTCACCGTGCCCAGCCCGGCGGCCCGGTCGTCTACCACGAAGGCTTTGGTGTGCAGGAACCCCGCGTTGTACTGGAGCACCGTGACCCCCACCTCCACCAGGGGCTCCACCACTGCCATCTTCGCCAGCCGCACCAGGGGCACGTCGGCCTGCTCCGGCACCAGGACTCGCACGTCCACCCCCCGGAGGGCCGCCAGCTGGAGAGCCGCCAGGAGGCCCTCGTCCGGCACGAAGTAGGGGCTGGCGATCCAGAGCCTCGAGCGGGCCGAGTGGATGGCGTGGTGGACCATGAGGCTGGCGCTTTCAAGTGGGTCGGCAGGCCCCGAGGGGAGGATCAGCACGGGCTCGTC
>SKVI01000380.1 GCA_007129525.1 Gemmatimonadota bacterium
CGTTTCGAGGGCCGTGTGGCTCACGGGATGCTCTCGGCCGCCTTCATCTCCACGGTCCTGGGCACCCGTCTTCCGGGCCCGGGCACCATCTACGTGGGGCAGACCCTCCGGTTCAGGGCCCCGGTGCGGATCGGAGACACGGTCACGGCCCGGGTCACGGTTCGAGAGCTGGAGCCGGAGCGACGGCGGGCCCACCTGGAGACGGTGTGCACGACCCAGGACGGAACGATTGTGGTGGAGGGACAGGCCGAGGTGCTGGTATGAGGACGGAGGTGCCGCCATGAGATCCGAAGCGCACGCCCGGGAGTGGCCCCGGGACCCACCCTGAAGGTGGCTGGACGACAGGGGGCTCGGAGCACTCCACCCCTTGCTAATACGTATGATCACCGCGTCGGGAGATCGCCCGGCCGGTAGGACACTCCAGATGAGTGAGGAGGCAACGATGCGTACTCGAATACAGATCCTGTGGACCGGCCTGATCCTGGCCGCCTTCGGCGTACCGGCGCTTGTCGCCGCGCCGGCCCAGGCCGCCGCCCAGACCGGGACCGTGGTGGGGACGGTGCAGAGCGAGGAGGGCCCGGCCCTGAGCGGCGTCCAGATCACCCTCCCCGGTACGGGGCTCAGGGTGAGTAGCGGAGCGGACGGAAGCTTCCGGGTCGCCAACGTACCGGTGGGCACCCACGAGCTGCGGGCATTTCAGTTGGGCTTCCGGGAGGCCCGGGTGCAGGATGTACAGGTCCGGGCCGGTGAGGAGACCCAGGTCGACGTGACCCTGGAGACCCTGCCCATCGCTCTTACCGGCGTGGTGGTGTCACCGGGACGGCGGGCCCAGCGGCAGACCGAGGCGCCGGCCACCGTGACCCGGATCGAGGCCGGCGAGTTGGAGGTGATGCCCGGCGGAAGCTTCGCCGACGCGTTGAAGGAGGTGAAGGGCCTCGACTACATCCAGGTAGGGGTCTCCGGTGCCGCGGTGAACGCCCGGGGCTTCAACTCCTCGTTCAACAACCGGATGCTAATGATGGAGGATGGCCGGATCGCTGTGCTTCCGGAAAGCGGCCTTCCCCTGGCCGGGTTCACCCCGATCCCCCAGATCGACCTGGCCGGGATGGAGGTGCTGGTGGGGCCTGGCTCGGCCCTCTACGGGCCGGATGCGTCCAGCGGAGTGATCAGCCTGGAATCGAAGGACCCCATGGAGTATCCGGGCGCGTCCGTGATGGCCACAGGCGGCAATCGGGGATATCAGAACCTCCAGGGTCGGTACGCTGGTGTCACCGACGACTGGGGCTACAAGGTCACCGCCGAGTACCACCGGGTAAACGACTTTCACAACCGGCTGAACTACGGCACCGCCGATGAGCCCCTATGGGAGGTGGGAACCGGCGGGAACTTCGATCCCGACGAGCCCAGCGGGGTGGACTGGGAGACGCGCGCAATTCGCGGACAGGCCTCCCTCGTGTACTACATGGACGAGAGCCGTGTGGAGCTGGGCGTGGGCGGAAGTCAAAACAACGGGGTGGGGCAGACCAATGTGGGCCGCAACCAGTTCGATGACTGGACCTACAACTACCAGCAGGTTCGCTTCACCACCCCTGATTGGTTCTTCAACGCCTATCGGGGCCAGTCGCAATCAGGAGACTCCTACGCCCTGAATCGCTTCACCGAGAACCGAATCGCCGATCCCGGCCCCAGCGATGACGAAATCCGACTCATGTCCGATTGGCCCTCTGACGGACGGATCCTGGCAGCCGAGGTACAGAACAATTTCACCCTGACGGCCCTCCGGGGGAGTGAGGTCACCTGGGGTGCCCAGTTCCGGCGGGACGCGGTTTCCAGCGACCGGCAGTGGCTCACCGACCGGCTCACCGGCGAGGACGTGACCATCAACCAGGTCGGCGTCTACGGGCAGGCCGAGGTACCGATCACGCCGGATCTGCGCCTGGTTCTGGCCACCCGGGTGGACGAGCACGACAACTACGACACCCAGATCAGCCCCAAGGCCGGACTGGTGTGGTCGCCCTCGGCGGACCAGGCAGTGCGCTTCACGTTGAACCGAGCGTTCAAGTCGCCCACGATCCTTCAGACCAACTTCTGGATCCCCAACTTCAGTCCGCCGATCCCCGGGATCCTGCCGGGCATCGGGGTCTTCCACAACACCGAGGGTTTCGAGATCCGGAACGCCGACGGCGAGGTCCTGCACGAGATCAGTCCTCTGGTGGCCGAGTCGAATCTGACGTGGGAGCTGGGGTACCGGGGCGTGTTGGGGGACCGGTTTCTGGTGGATGTAGCCGGATACGTGGGCTCCTACGAGGACTTCCTGAGCCCCCTCGTCATCTTCGCCGATCCCTCTGGGCTGGGTCTAGACATCTTCGGGTTCGGCGAGCCGACCTGGGCCTACTGGTCCGACGGCACCGAGGTGACCGACGCAGACGGCGAGTCCCAGATTCCACTGACCTACTTCAATCTGGGTGACGCCGACGTACGCGGCCTGGATCTCGGCGCCACCTTCATCGCCACACCGCGTACCGAGCTGAACGCCACCTTCTCGTATATCGGTCTCTCTGGTGACGGAGCAGACGCCGGCCCCGAGGCCGAGGCCACCGCGCTGAACTCCCCCAGCACCAAGTGGAGCCTGGGGCTGGATGCCCACGACTTCGGTAACTTCAGCGGGGGCGCTACCGTGCGCTACGTGAACGGGTACCACTTCAATTCGGGCATCAATCAGGGTCGGATTCCGACCCATACGGGCCTTGATCTGTCGCTCAACTACGATATTCCGGGAACGGGTCTCCGGATCAACGCGGCGGCCAGGAACCTCTTCGCCTGCGGCAGCGACGAGCCTGGTGGTGACCGGTCGTGCGGGATCGACCAGCGCCACATCCAGATGGTGAACATGCCCGCGGTGGGAAGCGTGTTCCTGCTGGGGCTCCGGTGGGATCTGTGAGATGAGTGCCACGCTGACCCTCCTCCTCCTGATGGGGGGAGGAGGGCTCGCCCCCTGGGGAAGCGATGACATGGTGGAACCTCCGGAACCAGTGTCGGACCAGGTGATCCGGGCCGTGTTCGAGTCGGAGCACGGGGCTCGGCCGTACCGACTGTACCTGCCGTCGAAGGCGAGGGACCGGGAGGGCGCCGGTATCCCTCTGCTGGTGGTCCTCCACGGTTGCACCCAGGATGCGGAGGACGTGGCCCGGGGGACCCGCATGGACGAGCACGGGCGTGAGCGGGAGATGGCGGTGCTCTACCCCGAGCAGACCCCGGACGCCCACGCCACCCGCTGCTGGAACTGGTACGAGCCGGACCATCAGTCCGCCGGCGCCGGGGAACCGGCCCTTCTGGCGGAAATGATCCAGGAGGTCACCGGGACGTGGGGACTGGACCCCCGCCGGATCTACGTTGCTGGAATCTCCGCCGGCGGGGCCATGGCCGTGGTGCTGACGGCCACCCATCCCGAGCTCATCCAGGGGGTGGCGAGCCACTCGGGGGTGGCCTATCGGGCCGCCGTGGGACTGGACGAAGCCACGCAGGTCCTGGCGGGGGGAAGGGCCGAGCCTGCACGAGACCTGGCGAAGGCCGCCGTGGCTGCCATGGGCGACGAGGCCCGGCACATTCCGCTTCTGGTGATCCACGGTGCGGAGGACCCGGTGGTGGCCCCCCGCAACGCCCTCTGGCTGACGGAGCAGTGGGCGGGTCTGGCGGAGACCCTCACCGGGGGCGAGGTCCAGCGGGATGAGCATCCGACGCGGCCGCGGTCCGAGGGGGACGCCCGGGTCGAGGTGGTCCGGGACGCCGACGGCCGGCTCTGGGTGGAGTCCTGGACGGTCGAGGCGCTGGGTCACGCCTGGTCGGGAGGGTCGGGGGAGGGCACCTTCACCCAGCCCGGCGGGTTGGACGCCAGTCGGCTCATGGTGGACTTCTTCCTGAACGAAGGCGGACAATGAGCGAAACCGACGAGAGCGCAGGGACCCGGACGGCGCGAGGCGGGGTGGTGGAGGCCACCTTCGCTTTCCTCCGGAGTGAAGCCGGGGAGGAGGGCGAGGCCCGGGTCATGGAACGCCTGTCGCCGGAGGTGGCGGAGGCCGTACAGGGGGTGGGGCCGTCAGACGAGGTTCCCCTGGATAGGCTCTTCGAGCTGTGGCGGAGCGTGGACCGGGAGTTGGGGGTCCATGACCCGGACTGGATGGAGCGGGCCGGTGCCTTCTCCATCGAGTCAGCGGGGATGCAGCACTACGGCGGAATCGTGGGCAAGCCCTCGCCGCAGGAGTTCCTGACCCAGCGGATCTCCCTCTTCCGGCTCTTCTACCGATCCGGCCGCATGGAGGTGGTCTGGGCCGAGGCGGGAAGCGCGCTCCTTCGCCTGGTGGACTTCGGACCCTCGGATCCCCTGTTCTGCCGGCGTCAGACTGGAGGGTTGCGTCGCGCCCTGGGGCTGGCCCGGGGCGGTGAGCCCCGGGTTCGCCATGTGCGCTGCGTGCACGAGGGAGACGCCTTCTGCGAGTGGGCTCTGAGCTGGGAAACCTGAGGGGAGGGCAAGTCGGACCGGGAGGGATGGGGGAACCTCGGACCCCGCTCGGGGCAATAATGTCCGATTGCTGCGGGGTCCGCGCCTGCAGGCGTTACGGCCGTCCCGCTCCTTGTCCACTCCGATGGCAGGAGGCCAGAAGTCCCATGCGACATACGTTCAGGGACGTGTCTGTAGACCGCGTCCGAGGTTTTTCCGTCATGGCGTTCGTGATCTTCCTGGGTCTTTTCGCGACCGGTCCCGTGGCCGCCCAGCAGGCTTCGGACGGCGCAGGTGACCAGATCTTCGGCAGCTCGGCCATGGAGTCGGCCGTGGCGGACCACGAGTCGGCGGCCGACCGCCAGCGAAGTGTGTTGGCCGACCTCCTGGGCCGGGACGAGGTGCGTGACGTGGCCCGGGATCGCGGCATCGAGATGGAAAGGGTGGAGTCGGCGGCATCGACGCTCTCCGACGAGGAGCTGGAGGAGCTCTCTCCGCTCCTGGCCGAGGCCGCGGAGGCCATGCGGCAGAGGAACACCATCACCATCAGCGTCTACACGGTGATCATCATCCTTCTCCTCCTCATCCTGCTGACCTGACCGAATCCCGAGAGTGGAGGACTGCGGCTGTGTCCATCCGGGCCGCGGCCGGTCCGCTGGCCGTCGTCGGTCTGCTTGCCCTGCCGGTCGTCGGATGCGCAGCGTCACCGTCGGAGGTTCAAGTGCCCGGGTCCGGGGCGGTTGCGGTGTGCGACACCGAGGTGCCGGAGACGGTACGTCGAGCCGTGGCCGCCGCCGAGGCCGGGGAGCTGGACCGGGCCGACGAGCTTCTCACCGAGACCCTTCGCCGGTGTCCCCGCCACCCGGCGCTGCTGGCCGAGTTGGCGGGGCTCCGGTTTCGGCAGGGCCGCATGGACGAGGCCGAGACGCTGGTGCGCCGCTTGGTGAATGTGGACCCGGAGTCCTGGTACGGCTGGCAGCTCCTGGGCACCCTGCGGTACCTGGCCGACGACCGGATGGGGGCGCTTCGGGCGTGGAGTCGAAGTAGCTCGCCGGTGGTTCGCTCGGTGGACGTGCCGGTGCGCGGACCCGACGGGCCGCGGGAGGAGGAGCAGGCGATGCGGGCCGTTCGTGCGGTCGGGATCGAGCCCGGCGACTCGTTGGACCCGGAGGAGCTGGTGCGCGGCACCCGCCGGCTGGCATCGCTCCCCGCGGCGTCCCGGGCTCGCCTCGGGTACACCATGCTCCCCGAGGGCGAGGCCAGCGTGGAGGGGGCCCTGGTCCTCATTTCCCGCCTGCCCGTCTCCCGGCTGGAGCTGGCGGAGCACGCCGTGCGGGCCGCCACC
>SKVI01000389.1 GCA_007129525.1 Gemmatimonadota bacterium
CCGGAGCCGCTCGCTCCGGTCATCGGTCTCCAGCGCGGCCGAGGCGAACAGCTCCAACCCTCCCAGCGGATTGCGAATCTCGTGGGCCACCTGGGCCAGCATGAGTCGAAGCTGCTCGTCTCGCTGCACGATGCCTCGTCTCATGCGCTCCATGGCCCGGGACAGGCGTCCCAGCTCGTCGCCCCGCTCCGTCTTCACCGGCCGATCCCACCGACCGCGCTGGATCCGGATGGCCACACGCGACAGGCGTTCCAGAGGACGGACGATGTTGGTGGCCAGCAGAATGGCCAGGAGGGCGGCCAGCACCGCCGAGCCCGTGGCCGCGATCAGCAGGGTGCGTCGGAAACCGGCCAGGGGGTCCAGAAAGTCCGAGGGGACCAGCACAGCCATCATGGCGTCGGTGTCTTCCAGGCGCTGGAAGGCGTACTTGTAGAGACGGCCGTCGTCTCCGGTGAAGGCGGGGGTCACGGCCTCGCCGGCCTCCCAGGCCTCTTCCAGCTCGGGCCCGTACGCGTCCAGCCAGCGCAGGGGCGTCCCGATGGGAAGCTCCGTGGGCGACATGCTGGAGACGATCACGGAATTGTCCCGCCGAAAGACGTACGCCTCGTCCACGTACCGTTGCAAACGTTCCAGGCGGGCCTGGGTCGCCGAGAAGTAGGCCCCGATGGAGTCGCTGGGCTGGCTGAAATTCAGGAGCGTAGTCCCGTCGAGTCCCACCTCGGCCGCGGCACCAGCCACCCAGACCATCTTCTCGTCCATCTGGTCCTCCACCGCGCTCCGGGCCACGATCCAGGAGAGCCACCCGGCCCCCAGGCTCAGGAGGAGGGAGAATCCCACCAGGATCAGGACGTACTTACGCCGAAGATTCACCGGACCGTTCCATCCCTGCGCCTCACCGACCGCACGGCACCCGCTCCACGATGGGGTCGGCAAACTGGATGGGTGCCTCCGCCCTGGGAGCCACTACGAGGTGGAAGGGATACCCCTCCCTGGCCGCCGGAGAGCAGAAGTCCCCGGGGACCCGATTGACCACTTCGATCCGCGTACCCTCGTCAATGGGGAGGATCCGGCCGACCTGCACCGAGTCACCAGCCTCCAGACGCCGGCCCACTGCGGCCAGGACCACCATGTCCCGCTGCCAGTCCACCTCCGGGGCCTGCTCCGACGAGCCGGCGTGGGTGCCCCAGAACTCCAGCCACCCCGCGGGAGGCTGGGTGTCGTCCGAACGAAAGACCCGGGAGCCCGGCGGCCGGGCCGGGGAATCCTCCCCAATGGCCAGCGTGCGAAAGGGAAGGCTCCCGACGTAGGAGGAGATGGCATCGCTTCCCAGGGTGAAGAAGCGGGAGAGCTGGACGGCCGTCACCACCCGCGAAGCACCGGCGTCGGGCCCCGCGCTGCCCGGGGTAGTGGAAAAGAAGGTGCCATCGGCACAGCGAATCCAGCGGGCTTCCTCTCCTCGGACCTCGTCCCTCAACGTCACCGTCACTCTCGAGCGGAGGGCCCCACACTCGGGATTCAGTTGCTGGGGCGACTCCTCGGAGAAGAGCCGCAGGCCGGGCGTCGCGTTCAACTGCTGGATCAGGGAAGCATACTCGGGCGCCAGCTCTCCGGGGTTCAGCACGGGACGACGCACCGTCTCTCCGCCGATCTGGCCGTCGTAACTGATGCGCTCGGCAAGCACCCAGGGACCCTCGGAGCGCCACGAGAAGGTCTCTTCGAGACCTCCGACTCCCCCCGCCACCGCCGACTGCACCTGAACCTGGATCTGACCCACCTGGGCGAAGGCCAGCTCCCCAGTGTCCACGGGATCCGACTCACAGGCACCCAGCGCCAGGAGGAGCGGAAGGAGGAGCGCCAGAGGACGTCCGGTCCGGATCCGCGCCTTGACGGAATCGCCTTCGGGTGGAAGTTCTTCGGTATGAATCAACGCCGCCGCCTCCTGGAGCTCCTCGTCGAACGGTCCCTCGTCATGGGTGAGTTTACCCTGGCGAGCGGGGCCCGTTCGTCCTACTACATCGATGCCCGCCGCACCACCATGAGCGCAGAGGGTCAGGCGCTGGTGGGAGTGGTGGGTCTCGCCACCCTCGAATCGCACGACCTGAGCCCGGAGTGGGTGGGGGGCCTCACCATGGGCGCCGACCCCATCGCCTACGCCCTGGCCCACCGAAGCTGGCTGGACGGACGGCCCGTCAACGCCTTCTCTGTCCGCAAGCAGCCGAAGGGCTATGGGGTTTCCCGCCAGATCGAGGGTGGGCTTCCCGAGAACGCCCGGGTCGTCGTGGTCGAAGACACTCTTACCAGTGGAGGTTCTGCTCTGCGAGCCGTTCACGCCGTAGAGCATCTCGGGGCCCGGGTGCTGGCCGTCCTCGCTCTGGTGGACCGGGAGAGCGGCGGCGCCGAACACCTGGAGGCGGAAGCCGGCGTTCCCCTGGTCCGCCTCTTCACCGCCGACGAGCTGCTGGCGGCCGCGAGGGACGACGACTCGGTCAGTCCACCAGACGCAGGGGCATGACCAGGCAGAGGTAGTCGACACCATCGGCCCCCTCCTCTGACTCTGCATACACCGGCTCCAGCGTCGCCGCCCGTTCCGGCGCCTTGAAGCTTATCTTCACCTCGTCGGTGCCGATGTACCGGAGTACCTCCAGGAGGTAGTTGGCGTTGAAGCCGATCTCCAGGTCCTCGGCGTCGTAGTTCACCTCCAACTCGTCGTGCGCCTCCCCCAGATCCGGGGTCAGGACGTTGAAGATGACCTGATCCCGGGTGAAGTGCATGCGAATCCGGTGCGTCTGATCCGAGGCCACCGCCGCCACCCTGCGGATGGCCGATTCCAGGGGCTTGCGGTCCACGATGGCAATTCGGTCGTTGTCCTTGGGAATGACCTGCTCGTAGTTCGGGTAGGTCCCATCGATGAGCCGGCTGTAGACCTCGGTTCCGCCTGCATGGAAGCCCAGGTGGTTGCCCTCGCGACCCACCTGAATCGTCTCGTCTCCCTTGAAGAGCCTCTGAACCTGCTGGAGAGCGGCCGGAGGAACGATGAGCTGGGTGGTGGTCTCCATGGAGGGTCCGGCGGGGATCCGCATCCGCGCCAAGCGGTGCCCATTGGTGGCCACCATGCGCATCTCTCCGTCCCGGAGCTCCCAGAGCACCCCGTTCAGCACGGGTCGCGTCTCCTCGGTGGATACCGCGAAGGAGGTGTGGCGGATGAGCGAGAGAAGGTCCTTTCCGGTCGCCTGCCATCCCCCCTCGAAGGAGACGCTGGGAAGTGCCGGGAAGTCCTCCGCCGGAAGCCCGTTCAGCTTGAAGTGGGATCGGCCGCACCGGAGCTCGATCTGGTCACCCCGGGTCTCCACCTGCACCGGTTCGTCCGGAAGCTCACGGGCGATCTCCTGGAGCTTCTTGCCAGGGGCCGTCATGGTTCCGGCTTCCAGCACCTCGGCGGGGACGTGGATCCGAACGGCCACGTCCAGGTCGGTGCCGCTCATGAATACGCCGTCGTCCGTGGCGTGCAAAAGGATGTTTGAGAGAACCGGCAGCGTCGTCTTGGAGGGGATGCTGGCCGAGACGGCGTTCAGCCCCTCGTGGAGGTTCTGGCGGGTAATGGTGAAGTTCATCTCGGCTCCAGAATGCAGGTTCGCCGGCAGCTTTCCACCGGGAGTTGTTCTTCTACCTCTCTATAGAACTACAAACTAGTAGTAGCAGTAGAGGATGTGGATCTGTGGAAGACACGCGCATCAGGATATCGGAATCCGGTGCGGCAGACCACTCCCCCGTCCAGCGGTCGGGTGGTGGAAAGTCCGGGGAAAAGCCCTGAATGTTCTCCACCCAATCCACCATGGGCGGCACCGTGTGGAAAAGATACGGCTTCTCCACACCGTTTCCCACTGCCTTCCCACGACCCCGGAAATGGCCCTCCACGCTTCATCCGGATAGCTGTTGAACTCTTCATCCAGAGAGCCGTTGAACCCCCACCCGGAGAGCCGCTGAACTCTCCACCCGGAGAGCCGCTGACACTGGTGTGGCCGAAGATCAATCGTTGCCGCCGGCAGCTCATGGACTCTCCAGCCGGGCCTGGAGGGCGCGGACTCGGTGGGCGAAGGCCTCGTCCTCTTCCATGGTCTCTTCGACCTTCCGTATGGAGTGGATCACCGTGGAGTGGTCTCTACCGCCGAAGGCCTGGCCGATCCGGTTCAACGATTCATCGGTGAGCTCTCGGATGAGGTACATGGCCACCTGTCGGGGTACGGTGAGTTCCCGGGTCCGCCGTTTGGATGTCAGCGCCTGGGACTTGACGTCCCACTCTGCAGCCGTCCGGTCACGGATGAGCTCCGGGCTCAGCCTGCCGGGTCCGCCGGCCTCCTGCTCCCGGAGCACACCCTGCAGCGCGGTCCGGGCCAGATCCACGGTGACCTCTTCCTTTCGGAGCGAGGAGTAGGCCAGGAGCTTGATGACCGCCCCTTCCAACTCCCGCACCGACGCCGTGCATGACCGGGCAATGAAGTCCATGACTTCCTCGTCCATGCTGAGCCCGTCGTCAGCGGCCTTCTTCTGGAGAATGGCCACCCGCGTTTCGTAGTCCGGGGGCTTGATGTCGGCCACCAGCCCCCACTCGAAGCGAGACACCAGGCGGTCCTCCACGCCGGGGAGCTCCTTCGGCGGCCGATCGGAGGTCAGGACCACCTGCTTGCCGGCGTCGTAGAGGGCGTTGAAGGTGTGGAAGAACTCCTCCTGGGTGCTGTCCTTGCGCTCCAGGAAGTGAACGTCGTCGATCAGGAGGAGATCGATCTTCCGGTATCGTTGGCGGAACTCCCGCGTGGTCCCCTGCTGGATGGCCCGGACCAGGTCGTTCATGAAGCTCTCGGTGGTCACGTACGCCACCTTCCGTCTGGGATCACGCTCCAGGATCGAATGGCCGACGGCGTGCATCAGGTGGGTCTTGCCCAGGCCCACGCCCCCGTACAGGAAGAGGGGGTTGTACGTCCTCCCCGGCTTCTCGGACACGGCCCGTGATGCGGCTGCGGCGAGCTGGTTGTTGTTGCCCACCACGAAGCGGTCGAAGGTGTAGCGCTCGTTCAGCGCGGAGGCGTGCAGGTGGGCCTGCCCACCGTGAGAGCCGGAGGATGCCTGCACGGCGGGGCCGGCCGTCGCGGACCCCTGGGCATGAGCGGCAGGTTCAGACGCCAGCTCCACCTGGGGAACCGATGGGACCGACCCCGAGGGAGAGGACTGAAAAGAGAGGCTGGCCTGTTTTCCCAGAACGCGGCCCAGGATCTCGGTCAGATCGTCGCCGTACTTGTCTTCGAGCCATTCGGCGTGGAATTCGCTGGGCGCTTCCACCAGGAGCTCGTCGGAGCTGAAACCCACTGCCTCGCTTCCCTGCAGCCAGGTGCGAAAGCTCTGTTCGGGCATGCGATCCCTGGCGGCTGCCAGGACCTCTGACCAGACCTCGGCGGGGGTGAGCTCCATTCCTTCCTGGGGGCCGGCGGGCTTCGGTTTGGGTGGGCGAGGGGCGCATCCGACAGGGGGCACCAAGGGTAGGGAGCGGGTGTGGAAAAGTCAATCGACCGTGACCCCCTGGAAGGGACCTCCGACAGGCTCGCCCCACCGGGGACTCGGTGGCGTCGTGAACAGCGCAAATCGCGGTCGCGCGGCTCCTTCGTCTCCGCGGAGGCCCCAACTCCCATGCAGACTTCCCGTCTGGCTATGGACGGCTTTGAGGGCGGGGTGGTTGGGGTGAGCCGAGATGCCCTCCGAACACCGCCGTTGCCCGCACTGCCGTCCCGCCTGAGACGCCCCGACCGCCTTCCCGGAGGCGGATGACCTCCGAAGGC
>SKVI01000370.1 GCA_007129525.1 Gemmatimonadota bacterium
GAGACGTGCCGCGGACGGTGTACCCAGTCCCGACGCTGACCCGGTGGAAAGGCCGGAGGGGGCAGGCGGTCGGCCACCGACCGTGAGGGTCGATCGCCATCTGTCCGGGCTGCGTCTTCGTTGTCCGAGGGCATGGGACCAGCAACGTTGGGCTCGTGGGAAGTCATGATCTGTGGGGTGGAGGGTGTGGGGGTGTCGAAGACCGGTCGGGGCCAGGCTGGAGCCGATGCAGGGTCACGACGCCGTCTCGCCGCCTTCGTTCCAGCCGTATCGACCCAGCAGGGGGACGAAGGTACAGCCGTCCCGGACGCTTTCTTCTTCGATGCGGCCCTTGATTCGTCGAACCAGGAGCAGGTCCTGGACCTGCCGACGCCCCACGGGGATCAGCATCCGACCACCTTCGTCCAGTTGATCCACCAGGGCTGCGGGAACCTGCGGGGACGCCGCTGCCACGGTGATCACCTGGTACGGTGCAAAGCGCCGCCACCCGATGCTTCCGTCTCCCACCATCAGGGCCACGTTCTTGTACCCCATACCGTCCAGGATTCGACGGGCGCGTACGGAGAGCTCCCTGATCCGCTCGACGGAATATACCCGATCCCCCATCAGGGCCAGAAGTGCCGTAAGGTATCCGCTTCCGGTTCCGATCTCCAGAATCCGGTCGTCGGGGCCCGGCTGCAGAAGCTCGATGTAGTAGGCCTGGAGGGAGGGCTGTGAAGCCGTTTGCCCGAACCCGATGGGGACGGCGGAGTCCTCGTAGGCCCGATGGACCACACCCTCGGGAACGAAGAGGTGCCGGGGCACCCGGTCGAAGAGCTGGAGGATCTCCAGATCCTCGATTCCCTCGGCGCGGATCATCTCGATGAGCCGCCGGCGCGCTCCCACGAACCGGTAGTCCTCTACAGCTTCAGGTTCCACCCGCGAATCTCCTCGAGGAGGGCGTAGTTGGTCAGGTCCAGGTGCAGGGGAGTCACCGAAATATAACCGTCCTCAATGGCCTGGAAGTCCGAATCTCCATCACCCTTCCATTCCCGGGCGCCGCCTCCGATCCAGAAATACTCTCGCCCACTGGGGTCCAGGGCTCGGGTCAGGGAGTCGGCATACCGTCGCTCTCCCAGCGTGGTCACCCGAACTCCCCTGACCGATGCCGGCTCGATGGGGGGAAGGTTCACGTTCAGCAGGGTCGATTTCGGAAAATCCTTCTGTTCCATGATCCCGGAGAGGAGCTCGACCAGGGGGCTTTCCCATGCCTCGATAGATTCGAATTCGGGGCCCGCATAGGAAATGGCCACGGCCGGGATCCCCAGGACGGTGGCTTCCATGGCGGCGGCCACGGTGCCGGAGTACAGGACGTCTTCTCCCATGTTGGCCCCGTGGTTCACTCCGGACAGACAGATGTCCGGTCGGCCCGGAACCAGGGCGTTGATCGCCAGAATCACGCAATCGGTGGGCGTCCCGTCGATGACGAGCGTGCCGTCAGAGGCCCGGCGGCTCCGCAGGGGGTGGTGGAGGGTGAGGGAGTTGCTGGTGGCACTCTGTTCGCGGTCTGGCGCGACCACGGTCACCTTTCCCAGGGATCGGGCGGCCGAGGCCAACACTTGCAGCCCCGTGGCGAGGAAGCCGTCGTCGTTGGTGCAGAGAATGTTCATGCCCATCAGGATGCCGGCGTGGGGTGCATTGGAAGGCTGTGGCGCGGTTGGGTCGGAATGTCAGGAGGCCGAGGAAGTCGCCTCGTCGGAAGACGCCGCCGTCGTCGCTGGTGGGGTGAGAGTAGCCAGGAGGTGGACAAGCTCCTCCTTGAGCTCCGTGAGGAACTCTGCGGGGAGGACCCCGTCGAGTCTCTCCTCGATGGTCTCTTCGTTCCGCAGCTCCTCGAGCCGCTGCTTGGCTCCCTCGATGGTGAACTTTCGGGTGTAGAGGAGGTGCTTGAGGAGGACCACCACCTTGATCTCCCGCGGACGGTACACCCGGTTGCCGGCCTGGTTCTTTCCCGGTTGTAGAATCCGAAACTGACTCTCCCAGTAGCGCAGGACGTGGGGTTTGAGGCCGGTGAGCTCACAGACCTCACCGATGGAGTAGTAGGCCTTTCGGGCCACCGGCTGGCGGGTCCGGTCAGCGGTACCGTGATCGTCAGTCATCAACTCCACCTCTCGGGCTTCGGATCCCGGGTCATGAGTTCGCGCACCGCATTCCGCGGTTGGACTTCACCTTGCAGCATCCGACAGACCTGCTGGGTGATGGGCATCTCCACGTTGTGCTCCCTGGCCAGGCGATGGACGGCAGGGGCCGTGCGGACGCCTTCGGCCACGGATTTCGTCGTGGACAGGATCTCCTCGAGGGACTCGCCCCGGGCCAGTCGAGTGCCCACCGTACGATTCCGGGAAAGCTCTCCGGTACAAGTCAGAACCAGGTCTCCCATACCGGCAAGTCCCGAGAAGGTAGCCTGAGAGGCACCCATGGCCACCCCCAGTCGGGTCATCTCCGCCAGTCCTCGGGTGATGAGTGCGGCACGGGTGTTGTGCCCGAACTCCAGTCCGGCGGCGACACCTGCCGCCAAGGCGATGACGTTCTTCACCGCCCCGCCGAGTTCTACGCCCAGCACATCCGGATCGGTATACACACGGAAGGTGTCGGATGTGAAAAGCGCCTGGGCCTGGTGGCGGGCGTCGCGGGACTCGCTGGCCACCACCACAGCCGTGGGCTCCTTTCTGGCTACCTCGGCGGCGAAGGAGGGACCTGAGAGAACGCAGATCGTGTTGCCCATGCCCTCGGGCAGGAGGGGCGAAAGGACCCCGTGCATGGTTTTCAGGCTCTCGATTTCGATGCCCTTAGAGGCACTCACCACCAGGGCGTCGGAGCGAAGATGCGGCAGGGCGGTCTTCATCACCGAGCCGACGAACTGCGAAGGGCTCACCGACACTACGAGCTCGGCCTGGTTCACCACCTGGTCGATCCGGGAGAATACCTGGATCCCGTCCGGGACGGAGACCCCGGGAAGATACGTCCGGTTTTCGCCCAGGCGTTCCACCTCATCCACCACGATCTCGTCGTGCGTCCAGAGGCGAACTCGATGGCCGTTCTCGTGCAGGAGGAGGGCCAGGGCGGTCCCCCAGCTTCCAGCACCTACCACGGCGGCCTGGATCGGATCCTCCCGGTGTGGATCCACAGGCGCGTCCTTGGTCATCTCCCCCCTCCCATCCTGGTTACCTGCCTTCGCGTTCGATGGCTTCGTCGCCTGGACTTCGGTGTGCACCAAAGCGGTTTTCCCGGCCCTGGACCAACCGCACCAGGTTGCCCCGGTGGGCCCACACCACCAGGGTCGCCAGGACCACCGAGAAGATCAGAAGACTCTCTTCGGCCCGGTGGGGCGTGAGCGCTACTGCCACCGGGAGGCTCAACGCCGCCAAAATCGATCCCAGGGAAACGTAACGGCTCACGAGGACGGCCACGAGCCACACCCCGAAAGAAATCAGGAGCGCCCACGGCGCGAGAGCCAGGAAGACCCCGGCGCTGGTAGCGACTCCCTTCCCCCCCCGGAATCCCACCCAGAAGGAGAATACATGACCCAGAATGGCCGCCGCTCCGAAGGCCAGCAGCCAGAGCGAGCCCTCGGTCGCACTCAGCATGGGAAAGAAGGCCACCGGTACGTAGCCCTTCAAGACGTCCACCAGCACCACCGGGAGCGCTGCCTTCCAGCCCAGAACCCGAAACGTGTTGGTGGCGCCCAGGTTCCCACTTCCCTTCTGGCGGAGATCCACACCGTACGCCGCTCGCCCCACCCAGAGGCTCGACGGGATGGCCCCCAGCGCGTAGGCAAGGACGAGAAACGCTGCGGCGATCATGCCGGCGTGCGGTCCCGGGACGAGGACGAGCGCACCCGAATGCGAAGGGGTACACCCATGAAGGTCCAGGCCCGTCGAAAGCCGTTGTGGAGATAGCGGATGTAGTGCTTCGGGATCTCCGACGGCAGGTTCGAGAAGAGCACGAAGGTGGGTGGAGACGTGTCGGCCTGCGTACCGTAGCGCAGCTTTACCGGGCGGCCCCGGGAATGGGGCGGGGGCTGGCGCCGGAAGAGCTCTTCCAGGACCTCATTCACCTCGTGGGTGGGAATCCGGCGCTGCCGCTCGTCCGCCACCTTCAAGAGCAGATCCAGGGTACGCCGGACCCGTTGCCCGGTGAGCGCGGAGATGAAGGTGATGGGGACCCATTTCAGGAGCGGCGACAGGTTCCGGAGGTCTCGCTCCACCGTAGATGCCGGAAAGGACTCCTTGTCCACCATGTCCCACTTGTTCAGGGCCAGAACCACGCCGCATCCGGCCTCCCAGGCGTTCTCCAGGATCTTCAGGTCTTGTTGGTGGATCCCGTCGTCGGCGTCCACCAGGACGAGGCACACGTCGGCGTCTCGAACGACCCGCTCCGTCCGGAGGCTCGAGTAGTATTCCACCGACTCCGATACCCGGGACTGCCTTCTGAGGCCTGCCGTGTCCACGAAGACCAGGTTTCGACCATGGTAGCGGAGCGTGGCGTCCACGGGATCCCGGGTGGTGCCGGGTTTGTCGCTCACCACGGCCCGCTCCTCTCCAAAGAGTCGATTCACAAAGGAGGATTTCCCCACGTTGGGCTTGCCGATGACGGCGATCCGAAGGTCCTCCGGCTCGGGCTCCGACTCGTCCTGCTCGGGCAGCATCTCCACCACCCGGTCCAGGAGATCGCCCGACCCCTTCCCCGAGATGGCGCTCACAGGCACGGGCTCGCCCAGACCCAGCCGCCAGAGATCGTGGTAGCCGGGATCTCTGGGAAGGTTGTCCACCTTGTTGGCCACCACCAGGACCGGCGGCTCCGACCGCCTCAGAATGTCGGTGAGGCGCTCGTCCAGCGGATGCACTCCGGCCTGCCCGTCCACCACGAAGAGGATGAGGTCGGCCTCGGCCACTGCCGCCATGGCCTGCCCCTTGACCTGGCGATCCAGGGGCTCGTCGCTTCCCTCGATGATTCCCCCGGTATCCACGATGAAGAAAGACCTGCCAGCCCAGTCGGTGCGGGCGAAGTTGCGGTCTCGGGTCACGCCTGGGCGATCGTCCACGATTGCGGTGCGGTGGCCCAGGAAGCGGTTGAAGAGGGTGGACTTCCCCACGTTGGGGCGACCCACCACGGCGACGACGGGCAGCTTTCGGCTCACAGCGAGCGGAGGGCTTCGGGGATCTCGTAGGCCGGGACGATCCGGGCCGGGCTCAGCTCCCGGGTAAAGCTCTCCAGCGACATGGAATCGATGAAGAGGTCATCCTGGTTCAGGGTCTCGGCGGGCATGAGGATCAGATCGTCCTCGCCGCTGGGCCCGGCGGCCTTGAGAAGGTCCTCTCCCGAGAGGAGCCCGGCCACCGTGACGCTGGGCCCGTAGAATCCGTTCTCCACCGCCGTCACTTCCACCTGGGCCCCGGTGGCCTCCTGGAGGGCAGACACGCGTTCCCGGAACATGGGGGCCATGGAGGTCCCCGTCAGAATTCGGACTTGACGGCCCTCCAGTCGGGGCAGTCCCTCCTGGATCCCTGCGTCCAGGTCGTCCAGGAAGTGCCGGACCGCCCCCACGCCGTTCTCAAGGAGCGACGCGTCGTCGTAGTACGATGGCGGGGGGATCTCATGGCCGGCCATGAGGAAGAGCTCGTCGGCCGCGTACGACCAGCCGTAGCCCTTCTCCCGCAGCCCGCGCTGGCGGAAGGCCTCCACCTGTTGCACCGCCTGTCGGGACTCTGCCTGCGTCAGGGGACGCACCGGGCGGTTTACGTTGTAGCGGGTGAGGCCGACGGGGACCACCGAGAGCGTCCGAA
>SKVI01000405.1 GCA_007129525.1 Gemmatimonadota bacterium
ACGGTGGGCGGCGGCGGCTGGGCCAACGCCATCGTGGGGTCGGGGGTGGTGGTGGGAATCGCCCTCGCCATCGGGATCCCGGTGGGGGTGGGGACGGGGATCTACATGAGCGAGTACGGCAACAACCCGCTGGGTCGATCCACCCGCTTCCTCTGCGAGGTGATGGCGGGGCTGCCCTCCATCGTGGCGGGGATCGTGGCCTACGGGCTCATCGTTGTCACCATGGGTCACTTCAGCGCGCTCTCCGGAGGGATCGCCCTGAGCGCCCTCTTCGTGCCCATCGTGGCCATCACCACGCAGGAGGCGCTTCAGATGGTGCCTCGACACCAGCGCGAGGCTTCCCTGGCCCTCGGGGTGGCCGAGGCGCCCACCACCCTCCGGGTGGTTCTGCCGGCGGCCATGGGCAACGTCCTCACCGGGATGATGATCGCCACCGCCCGGGTGGCCGGGGAGACGGCGCCGCTTCTCTTCACCGCCTTCGGGAGTCGGTACTGGATGGAGGGAATCGACCAGCCCACCGCCACGATTCCGGTGAACATCTACACGTATGCCATCAGCCCCTTCGAACACTGGCATACCCAGGCGTGGGTGGGTGCGCTGGTGCTTCTTTCCATCGTACTTCTTCTGAACGTGGCTGCCCGGACGCTGTGGGCCCGGAGAGCCCGCTTCATGGCAGGGGCGTGATGACCACTTCTGACGAGCAGGACGAGATGAAGACTGCTGAAATGGAAGAGAAACAGAGTCGCGTCGCCGCCGGAGCTTCGGTGAGCGGAGGGCTGGCGTCGCCCCCCCGGCCGGCCGAAGGGGAGCCTGAGGCCGAGACCATGACCACCCGAAATCTGAAGGTCTCCTTCGGCAAGACGGATGCGGTGAAGGGGGTGGACATGGAGATCCGGGCGCGGAGCGTCACGGCCATCATCGGCCCCAGCGGATGCGGTAAGACCACCTATCTGCGGGCACTGAACCGGATGCACGACTACTCGCCGTCGGCCCGGGTCAGCGGCACGGTGCTCCTTGGCGACAGGGACATCTACGGCGACGACATGAGTCCGGTGGAGCTCCGCACCCGGGTGGGGATGGTCTTCCAACGGCCCAACCCGTTTCCCACCATGAGCATCCGGGACAACATCACCTTCGCGCCCCGCCGACACGGTCGGGTGCGGAGGGGGGAGATGGGCGAGCTGGTGGAGCGAGTGCTCCGCCAGGCCGCCCTCTGGGACGAGGTCAAGGATCGTTTGGATGACAGCGCCATCGGGCTCTCCGGGGGGCAGCAGCAGCGGCTGTGCATCGCCCGGGCTCTGGCGGTAAAGCCCGGCGTGATCCTCATGGACGAGCCCGCCAGCGCCCTGGATCCCACTGCCACCCAGCGGATCGAAGAGCTCATCTACGATCTGAAAAAGCACTACACCATCGTCATCGTGACCCACAACATGCAGCAGGCGGCCCGGGTCTCGGATTACACGGCCTTTTTCTACGTGGGCAATCTGGTGGAGTTCGGCGAAACCGACCAGGTGTTCACCAACCCTCGCGAAGAGCGCACTGAAGCCTACATCACGGGGCGGTTCGGATGACCACGACCAGGGAGTCCCGGCACTTTCACGAAGAGCTGGCGGCCCTCCGGGTTCAGCTCCTGGAGATGGCGTCCATGGCGGAAGACCTTCTCCGTATTTCCGTAGAGGCACTGGTGGACGGAGACCGGGCCAAGGCCGACTCCGTCATCCTGGGCGACCGGGAGCTGGACGCCATGGAGGTGGAGCTGGACGACGCCTCCATCAACCTCCTGGCCCTTCACCAGCCCTTCGCCCGGGACCTGCGGCTCATCACCATGATCATGCGGATCTCCAACGACCTTGAGCGGGTGGGAGACCACGCGGTGAACATCGCCGAGACGGTCTACCACCTGGAGAGCCGGCCCCCGCCCATGCACCGCTTCCCGCAGCTCGAGGAGATGGCCCGGATCGCCCGAGAGATGCTCTCGGACGCACTGGACACCTTCGTCCGGGGTGACTCGGAGGGGGCCCGCGATGTGTGTCGCCGCGACGACCGGGTCGACGCCCTGCACGAGTCCAGCTTCCGGGGCTTGTTGACCCACATGATGGAGGACCCTCGCCGCATCGGAACCGCCATGTCGCTCATCCTGGTGAGCCGCAACCTGGAGCGGGTGGCGGACCTGGCCACCAACGTGGCCGAGGACGTGGTCTTCCTCGTGGAGGGTCGGAGCATCAAGCACGGGCAGGACACCGGCCTGGACGACTGACCGGACCGGCGCTGCGCACTCGAAGTTGCTCCCACTGCCGTATGCCCTTGAAGAGGCGCGGGAAACCTTCTCTATTCGTGCGTTCCCCCACGACCTGAAAATGGACTCTTACCCGGGAGACGACGTTGCCCGACAAGAAGGTGGTTCTGGCGTACAGCGGCGGACTCGACACCGCCTGCATCCTGAAGATTCTCACCCAGCGCGGCTACGACGTGATCGCCTACATTGCCGACGTGGGTCAGCAGGAGGACTTCGACGACGTGGCCGAGCGGGCCCTCGAGACCGGTGCCAGCCAGGCGTTCGTGGAGGACCTGAAGGAGGAGTTCGTCACCGACTTCATCTTTCCCGCCATTGCCGGAAACGCCATCTACGAGAATCGCTACCTGCTGGGAACGGCGCTGGCCCGCCCGGTCATCGCCAAGCGTCAGGTGGAGATCGCCCTGCGGGAAGGAGCCACCGCGGTGTCACACGGCGCCACCGGGAAGGGCAACGACCAGGTCCGCTTTGAGCTGGCCTTCGCCGCCCTGGCGCCGGACCTGGAGGTGATCGCACCGTGGAAGGAGAAGGCCTTCCTGGAGCGGTTCCAGGGACGGCCCGACCTCCTGGCTTTCGCCCGGGAGCACGAGATTCCGGTGGAGGCCACCGCCGAGAAGCCCTACTCCAGCGACGAAAACCTCATGCACCGGTCGTACGAGGCCGGGATGCTCGAGGACCCGGATGTGTCTCCGCCCCCGGAGATGTTCCGCCTGACCTCCTCGCTGGAGGACGCGCCGGACACCCCCACCCACCTGGCCATCCACTTCAAGGACGCCACGCCGGTGATGGTGGAGAACCTGGACGACGGGCGGACCTTTTCCGACCCGGTAGCGCTGTTTCGGCACCTGAACGAGGAAGGCGGGCGCCACGGCATCGGACGGGTGGACATGGTGGAAAACCGCTTCGTGGGCATCAAGTCCCGGGGAATCTACGAAACCCCCGGGGGCACCATTCTGCACCACGCGCTGCGGGACCTGGAGGGGGTGGCCATGGACCGGGAGGTACTGCGCCTCCGGGACATGCTCTCACCCCGATTCGCCGAGGTGATCTACAACGGGTTCTGGTTCTCCCCGGAGATGGACTTCATACAGGCGGCCTTCGAGCAGTCCGAGGACCTCATCGACGGCCGGGTGAGGGTGCAGCTCTACAAGGGGAACGTGGTACCCCTGGGCCGGCAGTCCTCGAGCCTTCTCTACGACCAGGAGCTCTCGTCCATGGACGTGTCCGGAGGGTACGATCAGCAGGATGCCTGGGGCTTCATTCGCATCAGCGCCCTTCGCCTGCGGGCCCACAAGCTGATCCTCGACCAGAGCGAGGAGGAGTAAGGCGCCCACACATCCTGCAGACAGAACGGAGGGCGACTCAGGAGGACGGTGCGGGGGGCGTCTCCAGCACCGCGCCCACGAAGAGAATCGTACCTGAGAGCCGCTCCCGGATCGCGAAGAGGAAGGGTCGGTCGGCTCTGACCAACGGGGGCATGGAGGTGGCCATGGAGACCGAGGTCACGGCCGCCGCCTCGGTTCCCTCCTCGTCTACCCGGACAAAGCTCTTCTGCCTGACTTCGTCGATCCAGGGGTCGGCGGCCTCGAACATCCTCGAGAAGTCGGCGCCGGGCTGGAAGGCACCGGGCATGCCCATGGCGGCCAGGGGATCGTTGAGCACCCCGTCCCACTCCAGCTCGAAGCGCGGAAGCCAGAGCTGCACCCGGGTGGTGGCGAAGTTGCCCGTGAGGTCGCCCCAGGCGTTGGCGTCCAGCTCCTCGATGAGCCGATGGATGCCGTAGTCCTCGGCGGGCACCGCCACGGTCATGGCGAAGGCGCCTCCTGCGTACGGCAGATCCACGGCCTGGTAGCCGTCAACCTGAGCGTAGTAGCGGAGGGTGTCGTCCCGGATCATCATCTGCACCGGCTCCGGGCTTCCTTCCACCGGGTGGAAGGTCTCGGAGCGGGTCAATTCCGGATCGAAGGGCTGGCGCCATCCGGCATTGAAGTAGACCGCGTTGATGAGATAGGCGACGATGTTGAAATCGATGGGGTCGTCGACGATCTCCTCGATCCGGTTCCGGGTGGCATCGCGGACCCAGTCGTTGATGGTCCCGGCGGCGTCGGGGGCGCTGAAGTCGAGGTCCTGGACCCGGGCGTCGAAGTAGCTCTCCACCCGTTCCCGGAACGAGCTCCTGAGCGCCAGCTCCTGGCGATGCCAGATGGAGTTGGCCACCGCCAGTTCCACGTCGGGATCGAGCCCACCCAGCAGCTCCAGCAGATCCCGGTACGACGCGTTGATCTCCTCCTCCGACATGCCCTCGAGCCTCAGCGCGGTGCGCATTTCGTCGAAGGTTTGGCCGTCGGCCCCGTTGAGGGTCATCCCCAGGGCCATCGAGGCGCTGAAGGGAGACAGGAAGACGGTGGCGCCCGGTTCCTCGTCCAGGACCTGGCGGAGGAGCTCGAAGCCGAAGGTGTTGCTGGCCTGGATGGCCTCCACCTCCGCTGCCGTCAGGTCACGGGGGAGCTCGGTGATCTGCTGAGGGGGCGACGGATCGTCGCCGGGTCCGGTGATCTGCTCGCACGCAGGGAGGATCGCCAGCAGGGCCGCAGCCAGAAGGGTGGGGCCTGTGCGGCCAAGGAAACCAGGTGTCCGGAACATGATCGGGTCCTCCGAAAGCCGTGAGCGATACCGTGTGTCGTAGTAAGAACGACCGGGCTCTCGGTTCTGTGACACCCTGAGGGGAGCCTTCAGACGCCCTTCAGCACTTCCCGGCCCTGGGCTTCCAGGACGGCGCCAACCCGGTCCACCTGCTCGGCCAGCAGGCCCACGACATCGTCAATGGAGAGGATGCCGGCCAGGACCCCATCGTCGTCGGTGATGACCAGGCGTCGGGCCTTCACCCGTTGCATAGCCTGGAGCCCCTCTTCCAGCGGGCCGGCTTCGTGGAGGGTACGGACGGGAGAGCTCATGATCTCCGAGATCTGCGTGTCGGCGGGGGACCGGCCCTCAGCCACGCACCGGACCATGATGTCCCGGTCGGTGACAATGCCGTGCGGCTGACGGGTGTCGTTCACCACCACCAGAGTGCCCACCCCGTATTCCTTCATCCGTAAAGCGCCTTCCTCCACCGTTTCCTCCGATGAGGCGGTGGCGACGATGCGACTGCAGATGGTTCCGACGGACATGAGAGCCTCCTGGATGGGGGTTGCGGGGATGAACGAAGGATCCCGTTGCGGTCCATCGATTGAGCGTTGCAGGAGCCGTGCCCGGTTGAAAGCCCGGTCAGAGTTCTGGTGTTCCGTGACGTCCTTCAGTAGAGTTTCCGGGTACGCACATTGCGCTCAGGAGTGGCCAGGACCGTGCGGAGTGCCGACATGCAGGGGCGGAACGTCCCGTCGTGGGGCGGATTGGGACGTGTCGTCAGAATCACCCGGGTGACGTGCAACATGGAGAACCGCATCGAAGAGATCCTGAAAGCTCGCCCCCTGCCACGGGACGACGCCTCCACCGGGACCCTCCTGGGACACTCCCGGGA
>SKVI01000178.1 GCA_007129525.1 Gemmatimonadota bacterium
CGCCGGTGCCCTGGCGAATCGCCTGAAGCACCGGGTCGCGAGCCTCGATCCGGGACGCCAGTTCGTGGGCCGCCACCACCTGTGAACCGTGGTGGGGCGCGCTCACCCGGATCTGCTGGCCACGGCCGGTGGTGGCGAAGCGGGTTCCGCACCCCGGGCAGGTCGCCTCGCTTCCCTTCCCTTCCATGCCCTCGACCCCGCAGGCGGGACACAGGTACAGGAGGTCCACCAGGGCCACCGGACCGAGCCTCCGTCAGAGTCGGCCGAAGAGGCGCAGGAGCCGCAGCTTCCACACCTTCCAGACCGCTTCGATGATGATGGCGCGAGACATCTTGGACTCACCCTGGTCCCGCTCGGTGAACACAATGGGTAGCTCCACGAAATCGAATCCCTTGGCCCACGCCCGGAACTTGAGCTCGATCTGAAAGGAATACCCGTTGGACTGGATCCGATCCAGGTCGATGGCCTCCAGAACCCGCCGATCGAACATGTTGAACCCGCCGGTGGCATCGGAGACCGGAAGCCCGGTGATGGTCCGGGCGTAGAAGCTCCCGAAATATGACACGAGCAGGCGTGTCATGGGCCAGTTGACCACGGTCACGCGGCCGTTTACGTACCTGCTACCAATCACAAAGTCATACCTTCGGCACGCCTCGAGCAAGTCCGGGAGAGCAGAGGCGGGGTGCGACAGGTCGGCATCCATCTCACAAAGCCGCTGGTACCCTGCCGCCAGTCCCCACCCGAACCCCGCGATGTACGCCTTGCCCAGGCCCTCCTTCCCTTCGCGGTGGAGCACGTGGACCCGCCCGCCGCTGCCGGCCGCCAGCTCGTCGGCCACCTGACCCGTCCCATCAGGGGACGAGTCGTCGACGATGAGCACGTCCAGCTCAGGCGATTGCTCAAGCACCAGGGGAACCACCCGGGGCACGTTCTCACGCTCGTTGTAGGTAGGAATGATCACCAACGTCCTCCCCTCACCCATCGGTCATGCCTCCCGAGTCGGTTTCTACCGGCGGTGCCTTGAAGATGGCCCAGAGGGCGAAGAAGCCTGCCGGTAGAAGCTCCACCAGCGTCATCCACACCCGGGCCAGCACGGCCACCCCCACGGCGGCGGCGCCCAGCGACGGCCGCAGAAGTACGATGAGCACCCCTTCCCGCACGCCGATCCCGGCCGGCGCGAAAATGGCAAGATAACCCAGGAGGTACGCGGCACTGAAGGCGGCCGCCAGGGGGAGGATGCCCCCCTCGAGGCCCAACCCACGCACCAGCACGGCGAAGGCCACCCCGTATCCGCACCAGATCAGGGTATGGAGGAGCACCCACCGGGGTCCGAAAAGGCGGTCCGGGGCGGGAGCCTCGGCCGGATCCAGGCGCGCCATCTGAAAGATCAGGCGGAAGGCTCCCCTGAGCAGCGAGGGAATCGCCGTCGCCGCCACGAAAACCGCCAGGGCCCCGAGCCCCACCCAGGCACCCCATCCCACGCCGTCGAGGGTGCCCAGCGCTGCAGCCCCCACCACCGCGGCCCCCGCCAGGTGGAACGCCTGGCCCAGCACCCCTGCGGTGACCCCCAGGGACACCGGAATCCCCTCCCGCCTCGACAGAACGGCCAAACCCGCTACCTGCCAGACCTTTCCGGGAAGGTAACGCCCCAGATTGGCCGACAGCACGATCCGGTTGGCCCCGATCCACCCCGGGTCAGGGGCGCCCAGGTCGGCCACCATTCGTCCCCAGAGCCTCGCCGTCACTCCGAAGCAGACCAGGAGAAGAAGGACGGAGGCCGACACCATCCACCACTGGACGGCCGGGAGGGCCCGGTCCAGTGCCAGGGCCTCGTCCAGGGTCACGCCGACCTGCGAAACGATGATCCAGGTCACGAGGACCGTGAGGACAAGCTGGAGGGCCCACCTCAGCGCCTTTCCCCACCCCTCGCTCCACCATCGGCGACTGGTGACCGTGGTCAGGTTCGTGTGCGACACACCGGACCTGCCGGTCTCGGAGCCAATGGGATCCGAGTCCACGGGATCCGAATCGACGGGATCGCCAAGGACGGGGTTCAAGCCGACTTCCCCTCCCGGCGACGGATCACCAACTCCAGACCCACCGCACCCAGGAGGAGGAGGATGGAAAGGAGGGAGACACCCAGCCCGGCCCGCAGAACCGGCGACTCATAGTGGAACTCCACCTCGTGCTCTCCCTCCGGAACGGCGATGGCCCGGAGGGTGTGGTCTGCCCTGAGCACCGGGGTCTCCACCCCATCGACGGTAGCCCGCCATGCCGGGAACCAGTTCTCTGAGAGGACCACCAGCGCCGGTCCGTCGGCCTCCACCCGGAAGCGCAGGTAGTCCGGGGTCCGCTCCAACCATTCCACGTTGCCCTCGACGTCGGGGCCTCCCGGCTCAAATGGTGGCTCCTCCTCCAGGACCACCTGCCGGGCCGGATCGTATCCGTCGATGTCCAGAACCGCCTCCATCGTGCGGTTCTCATCCACCACCAGCGCCTCGCCCACCACCCGGGCCCGGGGCAGCGTCTGGAACGCGTGCACCGACCGGGCCACCCGACCGTCGGGGAAGCTCACCTGACTCACCGGCTGAGTCCCCTCCAGGGATCCGTACTGGGCATCCGGCCAGAGGAGGTACCGAATATTCAGGATTCCCATGACGTTGGGATGGAAGTTCACCAGGTGCTCGGGCAGCCCCCCTCCCTCCATCCCGATGAGGTCCCGGTAGCGTCCCAGGTCATTGGGGTGGTGGCCACCGGCCAACTCCAGACCGTGCATTCCCGGAGCCACGTCCTGCCCGCCCTGAACCATGGAAAGGACCCGGAAGGGGGGCTCCCGGGCCTGCCGATCCTGCAGAAACCGGATGTTCTCGTCGGCGGCCGCAAAGGCCCGGTAATCCAGGACCTCGATGAAGGCCGTGTTCACCCGCCACTGGTCGGCAGTGACCAGGAGCGCCAACGCCGGAACCAGAAGGGCTGCCGGAAAGAAGCGCCGGTCGATGGCCCACCAGAGCGCCGCCACGAGAACCGCCAGGACCACGGCCACGCCGAATCCCCTCTGAATGTGCGGCAGGGCGTTCTGGAGGGCGTCAGCCTTCGCCGGGTCCATGCCCGGGTACAGGATCGTGGTCCAGAGGGACGTGAGAAGACCGGTGGCGGCCAGCCCCCATCCCAACGCCAGAACGCCCGCCGCCCCGAAGAGGATCTTCCAGACCCGCTTCCCTTCTCCCCCTTCCAGGAGTTGGGCCCCGCGGTCAACGCCCATGGCGCCCAGCGTGACTGCGGCGAAGCCGGTGAGGAAGATGGCCATGGAGGGCGCACGAAAGAGCGAGATGCCCGGCACCACCTCGTAGAAGACACGCCAGACCGGCGTGTTCGCCCCCACCGAGAAGAGGAGCACCACGGTGCCCATCCCCGCCATGAACCACCGAACCCCGGCTCGCGGTCCGCCGGCAAAGGCCAGGGCCGCCAGGAGAAGCACCACCAGCCCCAGGTACTCGTGGTTCAACTTGAAGGGATTGCGGCCCCAGTAGGTGTCGCGGGTCCACTCCCGGGTTCCGGCGCTGTTCCCCACGAACTCGGGGACGGCCAGCGACACGACCTCCTCCGGATGAAGCGACCACGACGACGAGTAGGCGATGGCCTCGGGGCCCTCCGCCTGCAGGGTCGTGGCGGCGCGCCGCGAGTGGTCCGTCACGTAGTCTACCGCCGGAACGAGCTGGACCGCGGTCACCCCTGCGCCCAGCACGCTGAAAATCAGGAAGGCGCCGAAGGTGCCGGCGGCCGACTTCCACCCTTCCCCAGCCTCGCGTTCACCCCACCCCAGTTGAATGCACCGAAAGAGCATGTAGGCCCCGGCGGCCCCGAAGAGGAAGTAGGCCATCTGAAAGTGGGTGGAGAGGATCACCAGGGCGATGACCCCGGCCATGGCCGCCAGGGGCAGCATTCCGCGCCTGGCCAGAAACCACTCCATGGCCCAGAAGAGGAAGGGCGCCATCGCGGTGACGAAGATCTTGCCGTCGTGGCCCGGAAAGGCCAGGGTCACCATGTAGGGAGCCAGGAGGAAGGCCAGTCCACCCACCATGGCCGCTCCCCGGGAAAGATCCAGTGCCCGGAGCCACGCGTACATGCCGACTCCGGCCAGGAAGACGTGCACCACCAACTTCCACCCCAGCGCCCGGTAGGTATCCATGGCCAGGAGAAGGCCGACCGACACGGGATGCAGCGAGTCGCCACCGGCCAGCGACTCCAGGAAGGGAGTGCCCCCCAGGATGATGGGGTTCCAGAGGGGAAACCCTGTGGTCTGCAGCGCATCTGCGAAGAAGGCCCGGGCCATGTAGCCCAGGGCGAGGGTGTCGGACCCGTAGAGCATGAGGTCCGAGAAGATGAACTCCCGGAAGAGGAGGAGGGTGACCAGCGCATAGAGGCTCAGCGTGGCCCAGAGGGGCACCCGGTCGAGCCATCCGGTGAGCTGGGGAGGGCCCTCCTCCCCTCTCCGGCTGCGTCCTGCCCGTCCCGGTCCCCGCTTCGAACCCCGGTTCCGGTTTCCCTTGCCGCGGTCCTGTCGGTCCCGCCTCCGCTCACTTCGTTTGGACATGTCCACCTGCCCCCTGTCCGGGGCTCTCACCTGTCCGTTGGTCGTCCGGGGCCACGAGTCCCCGGTAGATCTCCACGTGCCGGGCCACCAGCCGGGCGTTGCTCCAGTGTTGGACCACGCGTTGCCGAGCCCGTGCCCCCATGGCCGCCAGGTCGGTCCTCTCCAGGAGCTCCACGGCCGCCTGCGCCAACCCCTCGGCGTGGGCGGGGGGAACCAGCCGGCCCACCGAGTCGTCCACGATCTCCGGGAGCCCCCCCACCCGCGTGGCCACGACAGGCAGGCAGCAAGCCATGCACTCCAGCGCCGCTACCGAGGTGGCCTCCATGAGCGACGGGAAGACCGCCACGTCGCCGGAGCTCAGGATCGCCGGCATCTCGTCGTGGGGACGGGCCCCCAGGAACCGGACCACGTCGCCGACGCCCAGCTCCCCGGCCAATGCCTCCAGAGTCTTCCGCTCCGGCCCGTCGCCCACCAGCAGCACCTCTACCTCCGGTACCTGCCGCCGGATCAGCGGCAGCGCCCGAACGAGATACTCCACTCCGTTCTTTTCGAAGAGCCTCCTGGGAACCACCAGCCGCCGCTGATCCCCGGAGCGGGGAAAGGTGGGGGGAACGGGGCGGAAGCGCTCCGTGTCCACTCCGTTGGTGAGGGCCTCCACCTGGACGCCCGGAGCCAGCGATTCGGCCACCCCGGCGATCTCGCGACTGGCCGCGAGACAGTAGTCGGGCCAGCGAACCAGCCGAGCCAGAACCGGCGTCCACCTGCGGGTCCTGGCCCGAATCAAGAAGTGCGACGTGTGCAGGGTGGCCACCAGGGGCCGCCCCGTGCGCCGGACCGCCTTGTGGCAGGGATAGACCGAGGCGAAGGCCTGGGCGTGGACCACGTCGGCCCACTCCGCCCACTCCCGGGTCAGGGGACCCGATCGGAGGGCGTACGCGATCCACCCCGGCGGACTCCGGGACGGCAGCCAGCTCCGGTGCACTCGGACACCATCCAACACCTCCTCCCTGGGCAGTCCTTCCTGTGAACGGGAGGTGATGACCCGCACCTCATGGCCCGCCTCCACGAGCCCCCGGGCCAACTCGGCGATGTGGCTCTCCAGACCTCCCACCTCCGGCGGGTAGTAGATGGAGTGGAAGAGGATTTTCATGCCCTCTCCTCCGTCGCGGCAGAGTCGGAGGAGACGCCGCCGTATGAA
>SKVI01000390.1 GCA_007129525.1 Gemmatimonadota bacterium
TCCTTCGCAGACCAACCTCCAGATCGACGGGGTGGACTCGAACAACTCCTTCTTCGGTGAGAACCGGGGCGGCTCGCGGCTCCCCTTCACCTTTTCGCTGGAGTCCATCCGGGAGTTCGAGGTGATCACCAACGGGTTCGACGTGGAGCACGGCAACTACTCCGGCGGCGTGGTGAACGTGGTGACCCGGGGCGGAACCAACCAGTTCGAGGGGACGGCGTATGTGAACTACCGGGGCGACGCACTCACGGCCTCTGATTTCGCGGGCCAGGATCCAGTGGACTTCGAGGCCACCCAGTTCGCCGCCCGGGTGTCGGGTCCCATCATCGAGGACGAGCTCTTCTACCTGGTCTCGCTGGACGGGCAGATCCGCCGCGAGCCCCAGGTGCCCCTGAGTCCCGGCGAGGTGGACGAAGAGACGGCCCAGGAGATGCAGCGCTTCTTCGACATCCTGGAGAACCAGTACGGAATCGAGAACCCTGCGGCCGGGTACCGGCCCTTCCGGACCAGCCAGGACCAGGTGACCCTCTTCGGGCGCATGGACTGGACCGTCAACCCGAGCCACCGGCTCTCGGTCCGGCACAACTGGGTCGACTTCACCAATGGTGACGAGTGGAGCCGGGCCTTCGACTTCAACTACGGTCGGTCGCGGGCCGAGGAGCTGAAGGGGCAGTCCCACTCGTTCGTGACGGAGCTGCACTCGGTCCTGGGCGCCAACACCTTCAACGTAGCCCGGGCCCAGTTCTCATGGGAGGCCCGGCCCCGGGAGGGCAACGACCAGCGACCCACCCTGGAGACCCGGCTCCCCTCGGGTCAGCAGATCCGCTACGGCGGGACCTTCGCCGCCTTCCAGAACAACATGGAGGAGCGGAAGATCCAGCTGGTGAACAACCTGACCCACGTGGTGGGCAACCACACCCTCAAGGTGGGCGCGAACGCCATCGCCACCAACATCCTGAACCAGTTCCAGCAGATGGGCTCCCGAAACCAGGGAGCCGGGATCTTCGTGTTCAGCGACCTGGACGCCCTGGAAAACCAGCAGCCCACCGAGTTCTGGCGGCCGCTTCGCCCCGATGGTGTCGTGCCCTTCGCAGACTTCGACGTCTATGAGTGGTCGGTATACGCGCAGAACGAGTGGCAGGCCACGGACCGGCTCACCGCCACGGTGGGACTCCGCTACGACCAGCAGATCTTCGCTGATCGTCCGGGACGGGTGGTGGACGTGGAGCGGGCCTTCGGGCTCGAGACGGGGATCGCGCCCGTCGACCGGACGAACTTCTCTCCGCGACTGGGCCTGGCCTACGACGTCCGGGGTGACGGCGACGCGGTGCTCCGGGCCGGTGCCGGCCTCTTCTACGGTCGCATTCCCTATGTGCTGGGCGGCAACGTGCAACAGACCGAGGAGCCGGTCTTCGAGCTCTTGTGCGCCGGCGAGCCGGGGGATCCGGACGCCCCGCCGAACCCCTCCGACTTCCGGAACTGGAGCACCGGTGGGACCGAGAACCCCACCCGCTGCCAGGACGGGGGCACCTTCACCGGCACCCCGAGCTACGCCTTCTGGCAGGAAGACTTCGAGTATCCGCAGACCTTCAAGGCGAACCTGGGCTACGAGCAGGTCCTCTTCCAGGGGCAGACGCGGGGGGCGCTGGATCTCTCCTTTACCAACAGCACCAAGCTCTACACGGTCCGGAACCTGAACCTCCGGGATCCCCAGTTCACTCTGGACAATGAGGACGGCCGGCAGGTCTACGTGCCCCAGGAGCACTTCAGTCCCACCGGTGCAGCCGGGGCCATGAATCGGCGGAACACAGACTTCGGGCCGGTCTTCGTGAACTACAATGACGGGGTGACCCAGTCCTTTTCGGCCAACCTGGAGCTGGAGCACTCCTTCGATCAGGCCACCTCGGTGCGGGGCTCCTACACCTACACCACCTCCAGCGACAACTCGTCCTACTCCTGCTGCACCGCCTCGGCGGGCTTCAACAACCCCAACGTGGGCGCCTTCGGGCCCAACGACATCGGCGGGGTGGGAGACACGGAGAAGACATGGGGGCCCAGCGACCACGTGCGGAACCACACCTTCGTCCTTTCGGGACGGACTGAGATCCCCATGGGCTTCCAGGTCAGCGCCATCTGGCGCCTCCAGAGCGGCCGGCCCTGGGGGCCCGAGCAGAACGGGGATCTGAACGCGGACGGACGCCAGTTCAGTGACCGTCCCTTCATCTTCGCCCCCGAGGACCTGCCGCTGGCCACCGATGACCCGACGGAGGCGCAGGAGCAGCGGGATCGCTACGCCGCCCACCTGGAGGCCAACTCCTGTGTGGGCGACTACGTAGGGCAGATCATCTCTCGCAACACCTGCCGGCAGCCCTGGTTCAACAAGCTGGACCTGCGGATCCGGCGCAGCTTCGATACGCTGGGCAACCAGCGGGCCGAGCTGGAGGTCGACCTCTTCAACGTCCTGAACCTTCTGAACAGCGACTGGGGCCGGTTCCACTCGGTGTCGGGCTTTGATCGCAACATCTACCTGGTGGAAGGTTACGACCGGGCCAACAACCAGATCCTCTACAGCGTTCCCGAGAACATCTCCTTCGGGGAGCCCAGTCAGTTTTCCGGGCTCATGATGCAGTTCCAGGCCCAGGTGGGGATCCGGTACCGCTTCTGAGGCCCAGGTGGCCGGGGCGCCTGCGGGTGCGCCGGCCGCCCATCCCCAACCGTCTCCCCGCCCATGTCATCTACCCCATCGACTCCTCCTGCCCCGAACGACGTTCCCGATCCTGACCCGAAGGCCGCAGCCGAACCCCACGTGGTGGAGCTTGCGGCTCCGCTGGCGGCGTTGGTGCAGGGGATGGCCGAGGGGAACCGGAGCTCCCTGGCCCGGGCCATATCGGTGGTGGAGAACGAGCGTACCGGGTTCCAGGACTTCCTGCACACCCTGCTGAGTCGCGGTCGGGCGGGGGGGACCCGGGTGGGGATCACCGGTCCGCCGGGGGCGGGGAAGTCGTCGCTGGTTTCCGCCTTCGCCGGGCTCTGCCGCCGAGGGCATCAGGAGGTGGGGATCGTGGCGGTGGATCCCACCTCCCCCTACTCCGGGGGGGCACTCCTGGGGGACCGGATCCGGATGAACGATCTGGCCACCGACCCGGGGATCTTCATCCGTTCCATGGCGTCCAGGGGTTCGCTGGGAGGGCTGGCCACCACCACCAAGGAGGTCATGGACGTCATGGACGCCTTCGGCTTTCCCCGACTCCTGGTGGAGACGGTGGGCGTGGGGCAGACCGAGCTGGAGATCACCGGGGCCGCCGACACCGTGGTGGTGGTCCTGACTCCCGAGTCCGGTGACGGGATCCAGGCCATGAAGGCGGGCCTGATGGAGATTGCCGACATCTTCGTGGTGAACAAGGCCGACAGGCCTGGAGCCGACCGGTTGGTGAAGGAGATCCGGAGCGCCCTGAAGCTCCGGACCGGAGAGGTGCCGGGGGCGGGATCGGGTCATCACGGCCCGTCGAGCGCCCCTTCACCTGCTTCGGAGGGGAAGGCGGCCTCCGGGGATCGCGCTTCCGATGAGCCCGAGGTCGAGCGATGGATCCCCCCGGTCCTCCTCACCATGGGCCAGACCGGAGAGGGGGTGGAGGAGCTGGTGCAGACGGTGGACCGTCACCGGGAGTGGCTGGAGGCGTCGGGTGAGCTGGAGCGTCGTCGCCGCCGGCGCACCGTCGATCGGATCCGAGACGTACTGGACCGGGAGCTGAAACGGAGGGTTCGCAGGGAGTTGGCCCGGGAGTCGGTGCTGGCCGAGGCGCTGGACCGGATCGTTCAGGGAGAGGGCACCCCCTATTCCGAGGCCGCCGCCTTCCTGGAGCTCATGGGGGTCGACCCGGCGGAGGCGCCCCTGCCGGGAGGTGGGGACGGCGTCGGGGGTGCCCGGTGAAGCCGGGCTGGAAACCCCGTCAGCTTCTGGGATGCCTGCTCCTGGCCTCCGGTCTTCTGGCTCCGGGGGGAACGCTGGCGCAGGCGCCCCCAGCGCCGCCGCCGCCGGCCCCCGAGCCGGTTCTGGCCGTCCCGGACACCATTGCGCCCGACACCCTGACGCTGGACACCCTTCCGGTGCTGGGGTCCCGGGTCAGCGCCGACATGCCCCTGCGCACCCGCAGCGTGGAGCTCATCACCCGGCAGGATCTGGAGCGCCTTCCGGCCCGTTCGGTGCCCGACGCCCTGAGCTGGGCCGCGGGGGTGGACCTGATGCCCCGATCTCCGGCCCAGTCCGACTTGTCGCTCCGGGGAGCGGGCTTCGAGCAGGTCCTGGTCCTGGTGGACGGGGTTCGGATGAGCGATCCCCAGACCGGCCACTTCGACCTGGATCTCACCGTCCCCCTGGACCGGGTGGAGCGGATCGAGATCCTCAGGGGACCGGCGTCGGCGCTGTACGGAAGCGATGCCGTGGGGGGCGTGGTGAACGTGGTGACCCGAAGCGACCCGGTGTGGAGCGCTCGCCTGGAGGGGGGCTCCTTCGGGACCACCGCCCTGGCGGGGCAGGGGAGCCTGGCCCTTCCCGGCGACCTGCGCCTCCACGCCTCCGGCGAGCGAAGCGACTCCGACGGACACCGGGAAGGTACGGACTGGGAGACGCGGATGGCCGACGCCGGCCTTCGGGCCCCCGTGGCCGGAGGCACCCTCTCCGGTGAGGTGGGATGGGCTCGCCGGGCCTTTGGGGCCGACGGGTTCTACGCCGATTTTCCCTCGTTTGAAGCCACCCGTACCCGCACCGCGAACCTCAGGTGGAGATCCGACCCCGGCGCCCGGGTGAGGGTGGAGCCTCGGGTCTCGTGGCGCCGTCACGACGACGATTTCATTCTGGTCCGGAACGATCCGGAGCTGTACCGGAATCGCCATGCCTCCACCCAGTACGGGGGTGAGCTGGTGGTCCGCACCCGGGCGCACCCCCGGGTGAGCGTGGCAGCCGGGGCCGAGGCCTACCGGCACGAGCTGGCCAGCAACGCGCTGGGAAACCGCAGCGAGTCCCGTCGGGCGGTCTTCGCCGAAGCGGCAGGCCTCCTGCCCCACGGAGCCGAGCTCACCGCCGGGCTGCGCCACGACGACCACGACCGCTGGGGTGGGTACACCTCGCCTTCCCTGGCCGCCTCCTGGACGCCGACCCGGGGCGTTCGGTTCAGGGGTTCGGTGGGGCGGTCGTTCCGGGGTCCCTCGTGGACCGAGCGGCACTACGAGGATCCGGCCCACCAGGCCGAACCGGAACTCCGGCCGGAACGATCGCGTTCCCTGGAGGCGGGGGTCCGGGTGGATCGGATCCAGGACGTGGGCTTCGACCTCACCGCTTTCCACCGCCGGAGCCTGGACCTCATCGACTGGGCCCGGCCCCGGGGCTCGGATCAGGAGACGCTCTGGGTGACCCGGAACGTGATCCGGGCCACCACCCGGGGCCTGGAGGTGACGGGAGACTGGAGCCCCGGGCTCCGGACCCGCGTCGAGGTGGGGGGCTCGGTCCTCTCAGCTGCCGCCCGGGGTGACGAGGGCTTCGAGTCCAAGTACGCGCTCCGTCCCATCACCGACGAGCTGCGCCTGGGGGTGATCCGGGAGTTTTCCGACCTTTTCTCCGCGTCGATCCGCCTCACCCGGGCCCGGCGGGTGGGAGAGACCTCTCACCTGCGCCTGGACGCCCGCCTGGAGGTGCCCCTCATGGGGGGCGCCCTCTACCTGGACGGCAGGAACCTCTCCGACTCCGACCACCTGGACATCACCGGGCA
>SKVI01000393.1 GCA_007129525.1 Gemmatimonadota bacterium
CGAGAGAATGCAATGATCGGACTCACCCCTGCCGCTGCTTGTGGCGGGGGTTCCGCTTGCAGATGATCCGGACCACACCGCGGCGGCGAACCACCTTGCAGTGCTCACAGATCGGCTTGATGCTGGTTCTGACCTTCATCTGATTCCTCACCGTCCGTTCGTTGCAGAGCTTGAAAGTATAACCCTGATCTGGCCATGACTCAAGAGGCGGGCGCCGTGGCGTCGGCGGCCGTGGTGAGGATCCTCGGACTGTCCGCGGTGACCCCCACCGTATGCTCATAGTGGGCCGACGGCTTGCCGTCGGTGGTCACCATGGTCCAGCGATCCGAGAGGGTCCTGATCCGCCAGGTGCCCACAGCAATCATGGGCTCGATGGCCAGGACCATGCCCTCTTTCAGCTTCGTGCCGCTGCCCGGCCGGCCCCGGTTCGGGACCTGCGGCTCTTCGTGCACCTTGCGCCCAATTCCGTGGCCCACCAGGTCGCGGATGATGCTGAACCCGCTCCCCCGCACCGTCTCTTCCACGGCATGGCCGATGTCGCCCACGTGCTTGCCGGGAACCGCCGCCGCGATGGCGGCGTCCAGCGCCCGGCGGGTGGTGTCCAGGAGGGCCTCGACCCGCTCGCTCACCTCCCCCACCGGGAAGGTCCACGCCGAGTCGGAGCACCAGCCGTCCAGCACCACGCCGGTGTCCAGCGAGAGAATATCGCCCTCGGCCAGCGTGCGGTCGTCCCGGGGAATCCCGTGGACCACCTCCTCGTTCACCGAGGCGCAAATGGAACCGGGAAAGCCGTACAGGCCCTTGAAGGCGGGCACGGCTCCGTCGTGCGAGCGGATGAAGTCCTCGGCGAACCGGTCCAGCTCGCCGGTAGAGACCCCCGGCTCGATGCGCTGAGCCATCTCCCGGTAGAGCGCCCCGATGATTGCCCCGCCCCGGGCCATCAGGTCCATCTCCCGGGCGGTCTTCAGCTCGATCACTCCTACTTCTCTCCCAGTTCCAGCGCCTCGTCCAGCGCCTGGCGCACCGAGGCCTGCACTGCCTCCATGGTCTGGTCGCCGTCGATCCGGAGTACCGGAGCGTCGGAGCCCTCGTAGTAGTCCACCAGGGGCTCGGTGAGCTCCCGGTACACCTCCAGGCGACGGGCCACCGTCTCCGGATGGTCGTCTTCCCGGTGCACGAGGGGCGTACCGGCCTCGTCACAGATGCCCTCTTCCTCGGGCGGATCGAAATAGACGTTGTAGACCCGACCGCTCTCCGGCGAGTGGCGACGTCCGCTGATCCGCTTGTGGAGGACCTCGTCGGGCGCCTCCAGGAGAACCACCGCGTCAACCTGGCGGTCCACCTGCGGGAGCACCTCGTCCAGGGCCTCGGCCTGGGGCACGGTACGGGGGAAGCCGTCGAAGAGAACGCCGCGCTCGGCAGGCATCTCCTCGAGCCGCTCGCGGACCATGGCCACGATGAGCGAATCCGGGACCAGCTCGCCTGCGTCCATGTACGTGGCGGCCTGTCGGCCCAGCTCGGTGCCCCGACGCCTGGCCTCGCGGAGGAGGTCGCCGGTGGCCAGTCGGTCCCACTCCAGGTCCTCGGCCAGCATGGCGCCCTGGGTGCCCTTCCCCACGCCCGGGGGTCCCAACAGAATCACGACCATTACATGTATCTCTGTCGGCCACGGACCTTGACCCGGCCCTTCTTCATGAAGCCGTCATAGTGGCGCAGGAGAAGGTGCTGCTGGGCCCGCTGCACGGTGTCCAGCCCCACACCCACGCAGATGAGCAGCCCCGTTCCGCCAAAGAAGAAGGTCTGGATGTCGAAGATGTCGAAGATCCAGAAGGGCAACAGCGCGATGAGGGCCAGGTAGATGGAGCCCGGCAGCGTGACCCGGGTCAGGATCCGGTCGATGTACTCGGCGGTCCGCGCCCCGGGCTTCACCCCGGGCACGAAGGCGCCCTGCTTTTTCAGGTTTTCGGCCAGGTCCACGGGGTTGAAGATGATGGCCGTGTAGAAGTACGTGAAGAAGATGGTGAGCACACCGTACGTGCCGTAGTAGAGCCAGTTGCCGGGCTGGAACATCTCGGCCAGCTCGGCAATGAAGCCGGCGGCGGTGAAGGCCGCCAGCGTACCGGGCACGATGATGAACGACTGCGCGAAGATGATGGGCATCACCCCCGCGGCGTTCACCCGGATGGGCACGAAGCTCTTCTGCCCCTCCTGGATCCGGCCTCGACCCACCACCTTCCTGGGAATCTGCACCGGGATCTGCCGGGCCCCCATGGTCATGGAGACCACCGCGGCGGTCACCCCGATGACGACGGCCAGCAGAGCCACGGCCGCCATGGTGCCGATCTCGCCCACCATGAAGGCCTCCCAGGTGCGCACGGTGGCGCCGGGGAAGCCCTCGATGATGGAGAAGAAGATGAGCAGGCTCATGCCGTTGCCCACCCCGTGCTCGGTGATCTGCTCACCCAGCCACATGATGAAGGTCCCCCCCACCGTCAGCGCCAGCACCGTGGTGAAGGTGAACATGAACCCGGGGTTCACCACCGCACCCTCGATGGAGCCCACGAACACCGAGTAGCCGTACGCCTGGGCGGCACAGAGCACCACCGTGGTGTAGCGGGTCCACTGGGTGATCTTCTTGCGCCCCTCTTCCCCTTCCTTCTGCATCTTCTCGATGGTGGGGAAGACCGCGGCCAGGAGCTGGAACATGATGGCCGCGGAGATATAGGGCATGATCCCCAGAGCGAAGATGGTGGCCCTGGAGAGTCCGCCTCCCACGAACATGTCGTACACCCCGAAGAGGGTGCCCTCGAGTTGGCCGAACTGCTCCTGCAGCGCCGCCAGGTTGATCCCCGGAGCGGTGATGTGCGCACCGACCCGGTAGATCAGGAGGATGAAGAGGGTGAAGAGGATCCGGTCCTTGAGCTCAGGGAACCGGAACAGATTTGGAATGGGGTTGGCCATCCTGGAGTCCCGTCAGGTCAGACGTCTTCTGGGGAGCTTTCGGTGCCGGCACCACGTTCGATGACGGTGACGGAGCCGCCCGCCGCCTCGATCTTCTCGCGGGCGGTACCACTGAAGGCGTGGGCGCTCACGCTCACGGTCCGGGTGATCTCGCCGTCGCCGAGGATCTTGAGCAGCCGCTTCGGCGAACCGATGTAGCCCTGCTCATAGAGACCTTCCGGCGTGACGGTGTCGCCCTGGAACTCGTCCAGGGTGCGCACGTTCACCACCTGGTATTCCACCCGGTTGCGGGGCCGGAAGCCTCGCTTGGGGATACGGCGCTGCAGGGGCATCTGGCCGCCCTCGAAGCCCGCGGGAATGCGGACGCCGGAACGGGCCTTCTGGCCCTTGTGGCCCCGGCCGCTGGTCTTGCCCTTGCCGGAGCCGGGCCCGCGGCCCAACCGCTTGCGCTTCCGGTGGGAGCCCTTCGAAGGCCGGAGGTCGTGTAGTTCCGTCATGGCTCTATTGCTCCTCGACGTCGCGGACCTCGACCAGGTGCGAGACCTGCTCGATCATGCCGCGAATCGCCGGTGTGTCGTTGTGGATCCGGGTCTGCTGGTGCTTGGTGAAGCCCAACGCCCGAAGGGTCCGGCGGTGCCGCTGGGGGCGACCGCTGGCGCTGCGGATCTGCTTGATGGCGATCTGCCTCGTCTGCTCAGCCACCGTACACCTCCAGGGCATCCACGTGAATGCCCCGCTCCCGGGCCGCCTGCTCCGGCGTCACCAGGTTCTCCAGCCCGTCCAGGGTGGCCCGCACCACGTTGATGGGATTGTTGGTCCCCAGGCTCTTGGTGAGGATGTCGGTGACCCCGGCGGCCTCCAGAATCGCCCGGACCGGTCCGCCGGCAATGACACCGGTTCCCGGTGCGGCAGGGCGCAGCAGCACCCGACCGGCACCCCAGGTGCCCACGATCTCGTGGGGAATCGTACCGTTGACGAGGGGGACGTCCATGAGGTTGCGGCGAGCGTGCTCCATGCCCTTGCGGATGGCCTCGGCCACCTCGTTGGCCTTGGAGTGGGCCACGCCCACCTGACCCTTCTGGTCTCCCACCGCCACCAGGGCCGTGAAGGAGAAGCGTCGTCCGCCCTTCACCACCTTGGCCACGCGATTGATGTGGATGACCGTCTCGACCATGTCGCTCTGGCCCCGGCCCCGACCTCTCTTCTTGTCTCTGGCCATCAGAACTCCAGTCCTCCCTCGCGGGCGCCTTCGGCAAATGCCTTCACCCGACCGTGATACTTGTATCCGCCGCGGTCGAAGACCACGGCCTCGATGCCTTCTTCACGAGCGCGCTCGGCCAGCAGCTTGCCTGCCGCGCGGGCTCGCGCCACCTGAGCCTGCTCCTCACCGTTCACCTCCTGCTCCCGGACCAAAGGGGACCGGGTGGAGGCGCCCAGGAGGGTCAGGCCGTTCACGTCGTCCACCAGCTGGCCTTCCATGTTCTTGAGCGAACGGAAGACCACGAGGCGGGGGCGCTGGGCCGTGCCCGTGACTTTGTTGCGGACCCGCCGATGCCGCCGCTCGCGCTGGAGCTTCCGGCTATTGCGGATCTTGGAATATTTGAGCTTTCTCACCGATCTCTCCTTGCCATCTGCGATGTGCCGGGGCGTCAGGCGCCGGCGGTCTTACCGGCCTTGCGGCGGACCTGCTCGCCTGCGTACCGGACGCCCTTGCCCTTGTAGGGCTCGGGAGGCCGGAGGGCGCGCAGCTCGGCCGCCACCTGTCCTACCAGTTGCTTGTCGATGCCCTTCACCACGATCTGCGTCTGGCTGGGGGTCTCCAGGTCGATGCCGTCGGGGGCCGGGTAGTCGATGGTGTGGGAAAAGCCCAGGTGGAGCCGCAGGCCTTTGCCCTGCCGCTCGGCCCGGTAGCCCACGCCCACGATCTCCAGCGCCCGCGTGTACCCCTCGGTGACCCCCTCCACCATGTTGGCGATGAGCGACCGGGTGAGCCCGTGCAGCGCCCTGTGACGCTGGAGGTCCGAGGGCCGGGCCACGGTAACCGCGCCGTCCTCGACGCTCACCTGCATCTCCGGGTGGGGGTTGAAGGTGAGCGAGCCCTTGGGCCCCTTCACATGGACGGTGCCGTTTTCCAGGCGGGCCTCCACTCCCTTGGGGAGCTCCACCGGGTTGTTGCCGATTCTAGACATGGTATTCTCGTTCGTCGCCGTTACCAGACACGAGCCAGGATTTCGCCACCCACGCCCTTCTGTCGGGCGGTGCGATCCGACAGGACCCCGCTGGAGGTAGAGAGGATGGCCATTCCGAGTCCGTTGCGGACCCGGGGAATGTTACCGGCGCCCACGTACTCGCGCCGGCCGGGCTTCGAGACCCGCTCCAGGTTGCGGATGATCGGCGTGCCGTCGTGGTACTTCAGGTAGACCCGAAGTACTCCGTGGCGGCCGTCGTCCAGAACCTTGTAGTCGTAGGTGAAGTGATTCTCCTTGAGAATCCTTGCGACCTCGACCTTGAGCTTCGAAACGGGCATGTCAGCCCAGCGATGTCCCGCCTGTCCGGCGTTGCGGATGCGGGTCAGCATGTCCGCGATGGGATCCGTCATCATGGCAGTGTCTATTCCTTTACCAGCTGGCTTTCCGGACTCCGGGGATCTCGCCCCGCAGAGCCTTCTGCCGGAAGCAGATCCGGCAGAGTCCGAATTTGCGCATGTAGGCGCGAGCGCGGCCGCACCGGTTGCAGCGGTTGTAGTCGCGCACGCCGTACTTCGACTTGCG
>SKVI01000074.1 GCA_007129525.1 Gemmatimonadota bacterium
GATCGCAGCCGCCGGAGGGCCCCGCCGGCCCCGGGCGGGGGGCTCTCGGCCTGCCTGCGGAGCTCGGCCAGGGTGGGGTCGTCGTCCGGGAGTCCCCGGGCCACCTCCAGGAGGGCGGCCCAGCGCGCCGGGTCCCCCTCTCCTCCCTCGGCCGCCGTGAAGCGTCGGTGTGCCTCTCCGGCCCCCATCCGGTTCACCATGTAGGCCCCCGCCATGCCCAGGAGCCACACGGGAGGGCCCACCCAACCCAGGAACCACACCGTGAGGGTCACCAGGTTGAAGACGGCGATTCCCCGGGCGGCCCACAGGAGCCCGGGCCGGGACGACAGCCAGGTGCCACCGCCGCTCCACCGGAGAAAGGCCAGGGTGCGGTCCGCCGAGGCGTCACCCGAGATCTCCCGGGCCGCCAGTTCCAGTTCCTCCACCATCTCCGGATTCCGGGCCAGGGCCTCTGCGGCTTCCTGCCGCCGGCGAATGCGACGGATCCACACCTCCGCCTCGTGGCTGTCCGGGGCCTCGGCTTGGTTGGCCGAGTCGGCTTCGCCTTCGTCCAGGAGTCGCACGGCGTCGGTGGGGAGGGGGGCCAGGGGATCCAGCAGGCTCCGGCGGAGGGCGGCCCGTCCCGGCCCGGTGTTCACCCGGCCCAGGAGCTGTGCCAGCGAGCCCCGCCCCAGCAGGTCCAGGTCGGTGGCGCAGGAGTGGTTCGCAGGGGCCGCGCCCAGGGGAGGAAGGGGGGCCCCGCTCCAGTCCCGGGCCATGCGGGCCAGCGACTCGTGCTGGAGCTGCTCCCGCAACCGCTCCCGCTGAGCGTTTCGGCGCAGTCGGCGGTGACGCCTCACCAGGAAGACGAACACCACGGTTCCCACCGCGGCGGCCGCCAGGAGGGCGGGCCACCACTCCCGGGGTGAGGTCTCCAGCAGGAGGAGGGGCCCCACCATGAGGAGGAAGGCCCCTACCCGGAGCCGGGAGTTGGTTCGGAGGCGGTCCTCGATGGCCCCCGCCTCCCGGTCGGCCGCCGCCGCCTTGTCGCGCGCTCGGGCGGCGGGGTTCGGAGGCGTCTCCCGTCGTGGTGTCTCGAGTGTGGTGGACATCCCGACCGTGCTGGAGCGAGGGCGCGTGGAGGTTGCGAACCCAGTGAAGATCCCTCAGGTCGGGGTCGGGAGCAAGGCGGGGGCGACTCCGGAGGGCCGGCCGGGGGAACGGTTCCGTGGGCCCCGGGGTTGGAATCGCCGCTTCCTCCTCCGCACGGGGAGGTCACGCCCATGTTCTCGCCACAGGGTCGCCAGTTGACCGACGTTGCCGCACGCACCCTCACCGATGGTCTGGTTCCGGTGGGCGTTCTGGGCGCCACCGGGAGCGTGGGCCAGCGCATGGTGGGTCTCCTGGAGGGGCACCCGTGGTTCCGGGTCGCGTACGTTACCGGTTCGGAGCGCTCCCGAGGGCTTCCCTACAGGGAGGCCGCCCGGTGGGCCCAGAGCCGTCCCATCCCACCGGGAGTCGCCGACATGGAGGTCCGGGCCACCCGGGCCACCGACGAGGCCCCCCTGGTGCTGTCGGCCCTGGACGCCGCCGTGGCGGGGCCGGTGGAGACGGCCTTCGCCCAGGCCGGGGCGCTGGTGGTCTCCAATGCCCGTAGTCACCGGATGGACCCCGCGGTCCCCCTGGTGGTGCCCGAGGTCAACCCGGATCACCTGGGCCTGCTTGACACCCAGCCCACCCGGCCCGGCGGGATCGTCACGAACCCCAACTGCTCCACCATCGGGCTGGCGCTGACCCTGGCGCCCCTCCACCGGGCCTTCGGGGTGCGCCGACTGCACGTGGTGACGCTCCAGGCGGTCTCCGGGGCCGGGATCCCGGGGGTGTCGTCCATGGAGATCCTGGACAACGTGATTCCCTTCATTGGAGGCGAGGAGGAGAAAATGGAGCGGGAGACGCGGAAGATCCTGGGGGTGTTCGGGGGCGAGGGGATCGAACCGGCCTCCCTCGAGGTGAGCGCCCAGTGCAACCGGGTGCCGGTCATCGACGGGCACCTGGCCTGCGTCTCGGTGGAGCTCGAGGAGGAGCCTGAGCCGGAGGAGGCCGCGCGGGTCATGGCCGATTTCCGTGGGCGTCCCCAGAGGCTGGGCCTGCCGTCGGCCCCACGCCGTCCCCTGCACGTGCTGGAGGCGGACGATGCCCCCCAGCCCCGCCTGCACCGGGACCTGGAGGGGGGGATGGCCGTGCCGGTGGGCCGGGTGCGCGGCTGCCCCCTGCTCACGCTCCGCTTCGTCCTTCTCTCGCACAACACCCTGCGCGGGGCCGCCGGAGGCTCACTTCTCACCGCCGAGCTGGCCCTGGCCGAGGGCAGGGTGCCGGGCCGGAGCGAGGTGCCATGAGCCTCCGCATGGTCAAGCTCCTGGTAGCCGAGGAGCACCGGGATCGGGCGCTGGAGATCCTGGATGCCCATGGCGTGGCGTCCCGGTGGTGCATGCCGGTGGAAGGGGGGCGCTCCATGATCGACATGATCCTTCCCGGCGCGGGAAACGAGCCCATCCTGGACGACCTGGAGGAAGCCTTTGGCAGCTCGGAAGACTTCCGGATCCTCTTCTTTTCTCTGGAGGCCACGCTCCCCCGGATCGAGGAAAAGGAGGAGGATGAGCCGCCGGAGTCGAAGGACGGGCCAGCCGAGGAGGACAGCAGGGTCCCGGGCCTTCCCGCCTCGCTGCGCACCGGCGAGGTCGAGGAGGAGAAGAAGTGGGTGCCAGCCCGGATCAACCGCGAGGAGCTCTACACCGACCTGGCCGACTCCTCGCGTACCAGCGCCTACTACCTCATCATGGTCGCACTCTCGTCGGTGGTGGCCAGTGCCGGCCTGCTCCTGGGAGACGGGGCGGTCATTATCGGCGCCATGGTCATCGCCCCCCTTATCGGTCCCAACCTGGGCGTCTCCTTTGCCACCACCCTGGGCGATCTCAGGCTGGGCCGCGACGCGCTCCTGGCCTCGGCTTACGGCGCTGCTGTGGCCTTCGCCGTGGCGCTGCTGGCCGGGCTGGCACTTACAGTGGACCCCTACGGGTCGGAGATCCTGGGCCGGACCCGCCTGACCTACGAGCACCTGGCCCTGGCCCTGGCGGCGGGAGCTGCCGGGGCCATCTCGTTGACCCGGGGTGTGGGCACCGGGCTGGTGGGGGTCATGGTGGCGGTGGCGCTCCTGCCTCCGCTGGCCAATGCCGGGCTCCTGCTGGGTGATGGACATTGGGCGGCGGGCGTGGGGGCGCTGATTCTGGTTCTGGGGAACGTGGTCTGCGTGAACTTGGCGGCCACCGTGGCCTTTCTGGCTCAGGGCGTGCGTCCCAACACCTGGTGGGAGGGGAAGCGCCGGTCCGGCGCCGTCTGGACGGCATCTCTCCTCTGGGGAGGCCTTCTGGTTGCCCTCGTCGTCGTCGTCTGGCTCGCCTGGGGAGGGGAGCCACCGGGTCTGCCGGATTGATCGAGGGGGGCGCCCTGTAGGGGATTCCCCTACGCTGAAGAGGGTAGGGTTCCCGACTGAGGGGAAGACGTCGATGGACTAGGATGGGGTGGTTCGGTTGCGCCTCATCCATATCAGCCAAGGGTTCTGCCATGTCTTCTCCGACCAAGGATCCGCTTTTCCGATCCGGTGGGTCTCTCACTTGCCGCGGCCTGGCCTTGGCCGCTGCTCTGATCTTCGGCATCGTCATGCTCACCAGCGCGTGCGGCGATCCGGAAGCGCCGACCCCGGATGCCGATCCGGCAGCCGAGGACGCCCAGCAGAATACCATCGTGGACGTGGCCGTCGCCGCCGGTCAGTTCAGCGACCTGGTGCGGGCGGTGCAGGCGGCGGGACTGGCCCAGACCCTCCAGGAGGAAGGACCGTTCACCGTCTTCGCCCCGACCGACGGGGCCTTTGCGGGTCTGCCCGACGGAGTTCTGGACGAGCTCATGGAGGATCCGGACGCTCTGGCCGAGATTCTTCTCCACCACGTGGTGCCCGGCATCTACACGGAAGCCGAGATCCGGGAGCTCACCAGCCTGGAGACGGCGCAGGGGACCACGCTGGAGATCTCCGACACCCGGCAGGGAGTGCTCATCGACGGAGCGAACATCCTGACGGCCAATGTGCGGGCTTCCAACGGGATCATTCACGTGATCACCACGGTGCTTACCCCCTGATTCCACCGTCCGGGTCCGGGGTCCACTCCACCACCGCGGCGTGCCCCCGGCTTTCCCGGTCCTGGGGAAGGTAGTTCGGGGCGATTGCCACCACCCGGAAGCCCATGTGGAGCTGGAAGGAGAGGGTGGGGTCGCGGCGACGGCCCGCCACCACCTCGTCAACGTACTGGCGGGGGGTCAGCTGCCCGGCCACCCGGTGGTAGCCGGAGATGCGGGCACCGGCCCGGATCCGGGCCAGGCCCAGTCGTCGAACCATGGCCTCCCGTGCGCCGTACAGCGCCCGTCCCACCCCCATTCCCCGGACGTCGGGATGCACCGCGACGCCGGCCCCGTAGAGGGTGTCGCCCTCGGCCAGGTCGTGGGTGGTGAGGTGGCCCCGGGCGGTGATCCGGTTCCAGCTCGCCTCCAGCGGGAAGGCGTCGGAGACGATGACCAGTGAGACGGCCAACCCCACGATGCGACCGGAGTCCCGGCGTACCACCACGAGCTGGCCCTCCGGGAAGACCCTCTGGTGTGAGCGCACCTCCGGGGTGAGCCAGGCGCCTTCGGGGCCGTACACCCGGTGCGAGAGGCGGATGACCCCGGGAATGTCGCCGGGCCGGGTTAGGCGGATCCGGAGGGAGGGATCCAGCGGCGAGGCCCCGGAGGGGGGGCGATGGGGGAAGGCTTCCGCGCTCATGGCCCGGTCCGCTGCGTTGACGCGGACAGTCCAGGGCCGGTATTCTGACCCGTGACCCTCCCACATCTCCTCGTGCCCCACCTTCGTCCGGAACCCGTCATGCGCCGAGCCGTCTCCCTTCGTTCCATGAGCCTCGCGGCCTTCCTCCTGGTCCTTCTCCCCGCCCTTCATACCGCCCAGGAGCCGGGTTCGTTCTCGTCGACGTTGGCGGCGCAGGAGGTCCCCCACCCCGACGATGTCATCGGGTTCGAGCTGGGGTCCGACTACAACCTGGCCGACCTGGAGCAGCTCTACACGTACTACGAGGTGCTGGCCGAGGCGAGCCCGCGGGTGGTGAAGGAGGAGATCGGCCGCTCGGTGCGGGGCGAGCCCATGTACCTGCTCTACATCTCGTCGGAGGAGAACCTGGCCGAGCTGGACCGTTGGAAGGAGATCTCGGCCCGACTGGCTCGGGCCCGGGACCTCACCGACGACGAGGCCCGGGAGCTGGCCCGGGTGGGACGGGCCATCGTCTGGATCGACAACGGGCTCCACTCCGCCGAGGTGGCCCACGCCCAGCACGCGCCCCTGTTGGCCCACTACATGGCCACCGACGAGTCGGAGGAGGTGCGCCGGATCCGCGACGACGTGATCCTGCTCCTCATGCCCCAGATGAACCCCGACGGCCACGAGATCGTGGTGGACTGGTACCGGGGGGTGGCCCGCACCGACCACGAGTTCACCGGGCCGCCGGAGGTCTGGCATGAGTACGTGGGCCACGACATCAACCGGGACTGGTTCATGCTGCGGCAGGCCGAGTCCCAGGCGGTGGCCCGACAGCTCTGGCACGAGTGGTATCCCCAGATCGTCTTCAACCACCACCAGC
>SKVI01000189.1 GCA_007129525.1 Gemmatimonadota bacterium
ATCGCAGTACGCCAAGAGTCACCACATCGAGCACTGGGCCCTGGGAGGCAAGACGAGCCTGGACAACCTGGTGCTCCTCTGCGACCCGCACCACAAGGGGGTGCACGAGGGTGGCTTCGAGGTGAAGATGGGCCGCTACGGCGAGCCCTACTTCCTGGACCTGAATGGGTGCCGGATCCCGGATCAGGCGCCCCCCATGGCGGTGCCGGCCAGCGTGGCAGAGGATCCGGTGCGAGACATGGTGGCGGAGCACCGATCCCGCGGAATCCGGCCCACCAACACCACCGGCTCGTGCCGGAAGGTGATAAGCCCGGAGAAGCTGGACCGGTTCTGGGAGGGGTTGGATCCGCCGTCTTGAGGAGCCCTGCCCGGCTCCGTGAGGGGTCGGGTCCACCTGCGTGAGAGGCCTTGTCCGTCGGAGCGAGGGACCGGGTTCTGCGCTGGATCCCGCGGATTGACCTTCGTCCTGCAATCGAGGGAGAGCCACGGGGTGTGAGGGAGCTACAAGGGAGGCTTGCTGCGCTCTCGAACCCCCTTTGTTCAATAGGTCGGCTTCGGGGGCGATGTCTGGGCTCAGACCGATGCCGACCGCATCCCAGCGGATCGCCATTGGAGCCGATGTGCTCGATTGGAGTCGATGTGCTCGCTGGTCCAAGCCCTTCGAGTGGCAGCGTCCCCTGGACCGGACCTATGTTATCCGGACGAAAGCGGGGGACTTGAGGGCTCTGTCACACCCCCGGCCTAAGTTCTGATGGAAGGCAGCACTCGGCGGCACGAAATACCTCCCTTGGCGAAACTGCCGATGACTGAAGATTCTTCACGGGCCCCATTTTCGGACCTCTTCACCCGAGCCACTGGGTATTCCGCACCGTTTCCCTACCAGGAGCGGCTGGCTCAGGAGGCGTGGCCCGACGCCTTGCACGTCCCCACGGGATTGGGAAAGACAGCGGCCGTCGGGTTGGCATGGCTTCACAAGCGGCTCCAGGCGGATCCGGACACTCCGCGTAGGCTGATCTACTGCCTTCCGATGCGCGTTCTGGCGGAGCAGACGGTGGAGGAGTTCCGGAAATGGCTCGGCGCGCTGGGTCTCCTCGGGAGTCCGGGCGACGGTGGGATCAGCGTGTCCCTCCTCATGGGCGGTGAGGAGGACGTCCGCCGTGCCGATTGGGCACGACACCCGGAGGAAGAGGCGGTCCTCATCGGCACGCAGGACATGCTCCTTTCCCGGGCCCTGATGCGTGGGTACGGCATGAGCCGGTACCAGTGGCCGGTCCACTTTGCCCTCCTCCATTCCGACGCACTGTGGGTTTTCGACGAGGTTCAACTCATGGGACCGGCCCTGCCCACGTCGGCTCAGCTTGAAGCGTTTCGTCGCCGAATCGGGACCCCCAGGCCCGCTCGCAGTCTTTGGGTTTCGGCTACGCTCCACCCGGATTGGCTGGCCACCGTTGATTTCCGCCCCCACCTGCAAACTCTTTCCATTACCGCGATCGCCGAGGAGGACCGGGAAGCAGCGGGCCAGCGCCTGGACGCCGAAAAGCGTCTTCATCGGGCCGATGTCGTCCTCGACCGGGAAGGAGCCAAGTCCAATGGTAAGAAGTACCTGGAGGACCTCGCAGGCTTCGTGACGAAGAACCACGTCCCGGGCACCCAAACCCTGATTGTGCTCAACCGGGTGGACCGGGCCCAGCGGCTTGTCGAGGCGCTGAGGAAGGAATCGGAGGTCCCGGTCCTGCTCGTGCACGCGCGGTTTCGGGAGGAGGAGCGCACGCTACTGAACCGGGCGTTGCGGAATCGGAGCGGTGGGGAGGACGGGGGCTCCGCCACCGGTCGAATCGTGGTGGCCACGCAGGCGGTGGAGGCGGGCGTGGACGTCAGCTCCCGGGTCCTCGTGACGGAACTGGCGCCGTGGAGTTCCCTGGTTCAGCGTTTCGGCCGTTGCAATCGGACCGGGGAGTTCATCGAAGGGGCCGACATCCATTGGATCGACATCGAGGATGAGGCCGATGAGGCAGCCCCCTACCTTGCGGGGGATTTGGCCAGAGCTCGGGATGTCATTTCCGAACTCGACTCGGCCTCACCCGGGGACCTCCCACCGGTAGACGAGGACCTGGCCCAGGGGCGTGTCCTGCGTTGGAAGGACCTGGTGGAGCTCTTCGACACCGACCCGGACCTTTCTGGCTTTGATGTGGACGTGGCTCCCTACATCCGGGACCAGGGCAGCCCGCAGGTCCAGGTCTTCTGGCGGGAGTTTGACGACTCGCCCGGCAGCCAACCCGCGCCGCTGAGAAGGGAGCTCTGTGCGGTCTCCATGGGTCAGATGGCTCGCTTTCTCAAGAAGAAGCGGAGCGGTCGAACTCGTCCGGTCTGGACCTGGGATCCGCTGGAAGCACAGTGGCGACGGCGTGGACGGCAAGACCGGCTGATTCCCGGCTCCACGCTCCTCCTTCGCGCGGACGTAGGAGGCTACGATCGGGAACTGGGGTTCGATCCCGACCACTGGGCTCCCGTCCATACACTCGAGCCAGTTGAATCTGCTTCCGACCCCGACAGCTATGCCGACAGCCGGGAAAGTCGGGTGGGGCGCTTCATCGCCCTGACGGATCATGCAGACCGGGTGCGGGCGCACGTGAGGGAACTGGCCGAGGACGTGGACGAGTCCACCGAGGTCCTCTCCTGGCTCGACCGGGCCGCGCTATGGCACGACGTGGGCAAGGCCCACCCGGCATTTCAGACCGCCCTCCTGGATGCAGCGGAGGATGGGACCTCTCCAGGCTCCGGGCCCTGGGCAAAGTCGCCGGGCTCCGGGCGGCTGAGGTATCGCATGCTTCATGACGGTTTCGAAGTTCAGCGCCCCTATTTCCGACACGAGCTGGCCTCCATGCTGGCGTGGCTTGAGCATGGCGACTCCGACCCGGGCGCCGATCTGGTCGCCTATCTCATCGCGGCGCATCACGGAAAGGTTCGGATGGGCCTTCGGGCCCTTCCCGCCGAGCCGGTTCCGGAGGATGACCGTCTCTTTGCGCGGGGTGTGTGGGATGGAGACGAGCTCCCGGCCATGGAACTTGACGAGAGAAGGCTCCCAGCCACGAGACTCCGACTGGACCTGATGCAGATGGGCCTCGGCAGGATGGGTCCGTCATGGGGTGAGCGGACCCGGAGCTTGATGGAGGTCCACGGTCCCTTCACCCTGGCCTGGCTGGAAAGCCTGCTCCGGATTGCTGACTGGCGAGCCTCCGCCGAGGAGGAGGGAGGGCAGGAGACGTGAAGCTCGACGACTTGACCTCGGTTATCGGCGCACTGGAGGAGGCCGGGGCGCGGTACCTGGTCGTGGGGGGGGTGGCGGTGAATGCCCACGGCCATATGCGAGCTACCCGCGACCTGGACCTGGTCATCCAGCTCGAGCGGCGAAACATCGAGCGGGCGGTCGCTGCGCTTCGGGGGTTGGGATACCGGCCCATGGTCCCTGTCGACATCGACGACCTCGCCGATGCCGAGCTTCGAAGAGTCTGGCGTGAGGAACGGAACATGGAGGTCTTCTCCCTCGTGAGCGACGAACACCGACAGACCCCGGTAGACGTCTTCGTGTCCGAGCCCTTCGATTTCGACGAGGCATACCGGCACTCCCTCGAGGGCGAACTGGAGGCCGGGGTTAAGATGCGCTTCGTAGCGTTGGGGACGTTGATCGCCATGAAGGAGGCCACGGGTCGTGCGCGTGATCGAGCAGATGCCGCCGAACTACGAGCCATCCGGGAACAACAAGGAGGAGCGCCGTGAGCGAGGATCCATCAGGGTGGGATGCCGGCACCTGGGAGGGGAGCCGCCGCCGTCAACGGGAGGGGGTGCTCAGGCTCACCGTGCGCGAGCGCATGAAGCTTCTGGACGAACTGAATCGCACGGGGGAGCACCTTAGGACCATGCCGCGGCGCACGGCGGAGGTAGAACCGGATGGTGGTCCTGAAGCCCTTCTCCGGGAGTGGGAAGGACCCAGGCGAAGCATCCTCCGACTTCCGGGGTGCCAGCCAACGCCCCTCGCTTCGTACCTGAAGGCTCTGGGGATCCTGCGGATCGTGGCGGAGCAGTTCGATCCAGGGGTCCGAGGGTGGTGGGGGGATGCGGGGTTTTTTCTGTGGAGCGAGATGGACCGCTCGGAACTCGCGGACACCCTTCTGCACGAATACCGGCCCTCGCCCATCTTCGCGCCCTGGAACGGTGGCAGCGGGTTCTACCAGAAGGACAAGACCGATGCCATCGAGGCCCTGGAAGCCTCCGGAGCCGAACGCTTTCTCCTCCTTCGGCAGTCCATACACGAGATCAGGCGACACCTGGATGATCTGGACCTGGTCGAGCGGCCGGAGGGAGAGACGAAGGAGCGGCTCCTGGAGCGTCTTCGGGCTTCCCTTTCTGATCCTCTGCTGGTGTGGATCGATGCTGCGGTGGTGCTCACCGGCGACGGGCCCAAGTACCCGCCGCTTCTGGGCACAGGGGGCAACGACGGAAGGTTGGAGTTCACGAACAATTTCATGCAACGGGTCGTGGGGCTCTTCGACGTGGAGTCCGGCGAGCCTTCCGAGGCTGCGGCGTCCCTGCTGGATGCGGCCCTCTTCGATCAGCCGGCGCCGGCCCTCGAAAAGACGGCCATCGGCCAGTTCGCCCCGGGAGCAGCCGGCGGGCCCAATGCCTCTACCGGATACTCCGGAGACGCGCAGGTCAACCCATGGGATTATGTCCTCATGCTTGAAGGGACACTCCTTTTCGCAACCCGGGCGGCCCGCCGTCTCGAGGGGGAGACCCCCGGGCATCTCTCCTTCCCCTTCACCGTGCGCGCCACCGGCGCCGGGAGCGGAAACACGGACCTGGCGGATGAAGGCGATGCCCGGGCCGAGACCTGGATGCCCGTCTGGCGCCGCCCGGCGACCATGGAGGAAGTCCGGACGGTGCTGGGGGAAGGGAGGGTCTCCGTGGGCCGGCAAACCGCGGGGGACGGGTTGGACTTTTCGCGTGCCGTGGCAAAGCTCGGAGTGGACCGGGGCATCACCGAGTTTCAGCGCTTCGGTTACATGATGCGGTCCGGGCGAGCGTACCTGGCGACTCCACTGGACCGCATCCGGGTGAGGCGCCGGCCCGAAGCCGACCTGATCGATCAACTCGACACCCACGAATGGTTGCGACGGTTTCGCCGGACGGCCCGCAGCGGCGATCCACCGGCACGGCTCAGGCGACTGGCAAGGCGGCTGGAGGACGAGCTCTTCACCCTGTCCAAGGGTCCGGGCGACACGGCCAGAACGACACAGCGCCTCCTCGTGACCCTCGGGGCACTCCAGTTGTACCTCAGCTCCAGTGGTCAGGCAAGGGAGGGATGTCCCCCCGTACCCGTCTTGGGCCAGCGATGGGTGGAGACGGCCCATGATCGGTCCCCGGAGTTCGAACTGGCGACTGCCCTCGCTGGCCTCCACAATCGGGATGCGGATTCGGCGAAACGTCTGCCCCTTCTCGGCAACATGAGCCCAGTGGAGGTGGACCGGAGGGGACGTCGACGCTGGGACGAGCAAGCAGGTCACCGGGTGGTGTGGGGTGCCGGATCCCTTAACCGCAACCTGTCGCGGGTCCTGGAGCGTCGCCTACTGGACCAGGCCCGCATGGACCTCCACGAACTGCCTCTGGCGGGCTGGTCCCGGGCGTCTCTGGGTGCCGTGTGCGCCTGG